>NZ_JBFRFG010000013.1:0-106964 GCF_052114705.1 Terrabacter sp. 2YAF2 | reverse complement strand
ACGACCATGGACGTTGAGACGGGCGTTAGCGTGGGGCACGAGAACCTCCGGACGGTGTGTGACTTCGACAATCCACACCTCACCCGGAGGTTCTCCTCGTCGTCAACGCCTACGTGTCACCAACGTCCAGGCCGAGTACACCTAGCGGTCGCCCACGAGCTCGCTCACTCGACCACGACGGGGTCGTCGCCGGCTCGCGGTCGAGCGCTCGCCGACTCGGTCGGCGCGGCGCTCGGCGGGCCGCCCTTCCCGCGCCTCTCGGCGCGGAGCGCGTGGCGGTAGAACCACGCGCCGGCGATGCTGAAGGCGCCTGCACCCACCATGGCGACCTGCGTGGAGGTGCGCTCGGCGAGGAGGCCGAGCAAGGGAGCGGCGAGACCGAATGCGACCGAGGCGACCATCGAGTTCATCGACAGGACGGTGGCACGGTTGCGCGCCTGCGCCTCGCGGTGGAGCAGGGCCGAGTGCATGGGGCCCGCGGAACCGTGCACGAGGTAGGTCACGCCGTAGGCGGCGATGAGGGCGGCCGGGCCCGCCACGAGCCCCATGACGACGGCCCCGAGCCCGTTGAGGATGCGCGCGACGATGGCGGTCCGGGCCACGCCGATGCGCCGGCTCGACCACCCGCCCAGTGCCGCGCCGACGGCGAAGACCGCCCAGCCGGCCGCGGCCACCGGGCCCATGATGGCCCCGGCGCGCTCCTCGCCGCCGACGAGCTCGGCGAGCCGGATCGGCTGGAAGGTCTCGAAGACGATCATCGCGACCGACCAGAAGAGCTCGACGGTGACGATGCCGCGCAGCACCGCGTTGTCGCGCAGCAGGCCGAGGCCCTCACGGACGACGCTCGGGGACTGCTTGGCCGAGGCCAGGGCCCGTCGTGCCGCCGACGTGTCGAGGTGCTCGGCCGAGCGCGGCTCCCGCAGCAGCACGAGGACGGCGAGCAGGTGGAGGACGTTGAGGGTCACGAAGACGGCGACCGGCAGGACGAGCGCCGACGCGCCGGCGAACGGGTGCCACCACACGAGGCCACCCGAGACCAGCGCACCGGCCGCGATGCCGACACCGACCACCGTGCCCTGCGCGGAGAGCGCGCCGTCCACGTCGGCTCCGGGCCTGCTCGCGTGCACCGTGTCGACGAACCATGCCTCGAGCGGGCCGGAGTCGAGGGCCCGGAAGATCCCCGTGAGCACGGCGGCGAGCAGGAACGCCCAGAACGAGTGCGCGACGAGCAGGGTCCCGCTCGCGACGACGTTGACGACGGCGGAGACGACGAAGACGGGGCGGCGCCCGAAGACGTCGGCGAAGCCGCTCGTCGGCAGCTCCAGGGCGAAGATCGTCAGTCCGGCGGCCGACGTGACCGTCATCGCCTGCGCGACGGTGAGGCCCCGCTCCAGCTGCCAGAGCGTGAGCAGGCCGACGACCAGGCCCACCGGGAACCAGCGGGTGAAGGTCAGGACGACGAAGACGCGGCGCGCAGCGTCGGGGGACAGGACGGCATACGTGCTCGGCGCGCTCATCGGGACGACTCGCGTGCAGGGTCCGCCGGCGGGCGGTCGAGGTCGAGGGGGTACGCGAAGGCGTACACCGCGATCCGTCGGGCCTGCGGGTTGCCCTGTCCGACCCGGCGATAGCGCTCGATGAGCTCCCACATCTCCTCGCGCATGGCCTCGAGGGACTCCGTGGTCACGAGGACGGAGGCGTCGCTCGATCCGCACGCGTCCTGCCAGGCAGTGGGCCACGTCGTGGAGACGTCGAGCCAGCGGTCGTACTGCTCGCTGAAGTGACGGGCGTAGTCACGGGTCAGCCAGTTGAGGGCGGTCTCGGAGTCCTCGTCGCCCTCGAAGTCGCTCGGGTGCCACGAGTGGTACTCCGAGCTGGCTCGCCACAAGCGCCGTTTGCCCTCGCCCTCCTCGGTGTCCTGGACGAGCCCGACCGACTCGAGCTTGCGCAGGTGGTAGCTCGTCGCGCCCGAGTTCGTGCCGAGCAGGCTCGCGAGATCGGTGGCCGTCGAGGGGCCGTGCCGCCGCAGGGCACCGAGCAGGCGGGAGCGGAGCGGGTGGGCCAGCACGCGCAGGCTCGCCGGAGTGAGCCAGACGCTGTCGTCACCGGGAGCCTTCGAGGAGTCATCTGCAGCCATAGTGTGCACAATACCTTTGCATAGTCTCGCTGCACAAGATGTGTGCACAAGTGGGACATGCCGGCATCAGTGCAGGTCAGGCCGGGTTTCCGTGCCTGGTGCGCGGGATTTGAGGGCGTGACCCAGAGCCCGTAACATGGGTGAGGTTGTGCACCGGGCCGTCAGGCGAACCCGCCACACCCCACGGGAGCGGGCGACGCGGACCGAGCCCAGCGGCATTCACTGCTCCACCATTTCTTAAAGCGAAGGCAGACTCCATTGCGCACGTACACCCCGAAGCCCGGCGAGGTCACTCGCACGTGGCACGTCATCGACGCGACCGACGTCGTGCTCGGCCGTCTCGCGAGCCAGGCCGCTGTCCTGCTCCGGGGCAAGCACAAGCCGCAGTTCGCGCCGCACGTCGACACCGGTGACTTCGTCATCATCATCAACGCCGAGAAGGTCGCCCTCACGGGAGCCAAGCTCGAGCAGAAGAAGGCGTACCGCCACTCGGGCTTCCCGGGCGGTCTGCGTTCGACCTCCTACACCGAGCTGCTCGCCCAGAGCCCCGAGAAGGCCGTCGAGAAGGCCATCCGCGGCATGCTCCCGAAGAACTCGCTGGCCCGCCAGCAGCTCTCCAAGCTCAAGGTCTACCGCGGCGCCGAGCACCCGCACGCGGCGCAGCAGCCCGTCCCCTTCGAGATCACCCAGGTTGCGCAGTAAGCCCCCGGCTGCTGCGTAGAAAGCGACAAGACACGTGACTGACATCGTGAACGAGGAAGTCCTCGACACCGACGAGCCCGAGCTGACCGAGTACACCTCGGAGTCCGACGGCTCCGTGGTCGGCGAGCCGAAGCGCGCCCGTGAGGTCTCGACCCCCGGTGCCGCCACCGGCCGACGCAAGCAGGCCATCGCCCGCGTGCGCATCGTCCCGGGCACCGGCGAGTGGAAGATCAACGGCCGCACGCTCGACGCCTACTTCCCCAACAAGGTGCACCAGCAGATCGTCAAGGAGCCCC
The DNA here is from genome assembly GCF_052114705.1 of Terrabacter sp. 2YAF2. Taxonomy (NCBI): domain Bacteria; kingdom Bacillati; phylum Actinomycetota; class Actinomycetes; order Micrococcales; family Intrasporangiaceae; genus Terrabacter; species Terrabacter sp. 2YAF2. Next base: position 103,829 of record NZ_JBFRFG010000013.1, on the reverse strand, counting down.
TGACGCTCCTCGAGCTCGACGGCTCCTACGACGTGCTCGTGCGCGTGCACGGCGGTGGCCCCTCCGGCCAGGCCGGCGCAGTGCGCCTCGGCGTCGCCCGCTCCCTCAACGGCATCGACGAGGAGCTCAACCGTCCCGCCCTCAAGAAGGCCGGCTTCCTCACCCGTGACCCCCGCGTCCCGGAGCGCAAGAAGGCCGGTCTCAAGAAGGCCCGCAAGGCGCCCCAGTACAGCAAGCGCTGACCTGGCTGCCCCAGCAGGACAGTCGAAGGCCCCCGAGCACTGCTCGGGGGCCTTCGTCGTCCACTGCGGGCGTCTGCGTCGGGTGGAGGAACGCTCACGGCCCACGGATGTTGGCTCGCTGCATCAGGGCGCGCGCCTGCGTGGCACCCTTGGGAGCATGCAGGCGTCCGTGGGCACTCCGGACCGCCGGGCCACGGGCGGCCTCGTCTCCGTCGTCGGCCTGCTCGCCCTGAGCGGCGCCGGCCTGGGTCTCGCGTGGACGACCACCGGCTCCGAACCTGCGGTCGTCGGCTGGTGGCTCGCCGTCGTCGGACTGGGGGTGCTCCTGCCGGGATGGGCGCTCACGCGCTGTCTGCACGCCTCGTCCGCGAGCCCCACCGACGTGGGTTGGGCCGGCCCGGTCGGAATCCTGGTCGCCCTGCTGACCTGGCTCGTCGCGCACCTGCTCGGAGTCGACCTGCCCAGTCTGGTCGTCGGACCCGCCCTCGCTCTGCTGCTCGTCGCGCTGCCGGCGACGCGACGGCGTCTGGTCGGATCGTCCGCCGCGAAGGTTCGCTGGCCCGTGGGGGCCTGGGCGGCTCTCACCGTGACGACGCTCCTGACGGTGCGGTGGATGTGGGTCGGCGGCCTCGCCGACACCGCGCCGACCCCGACGGCCCGGTTCCGGCACTACGACCAGGACCTGCTCTACCAGACCGCCCTCACCGGCGAGGCGCGACGCAACCTCGTGCCCGGCTACCCAATGGTGGACGGCGAGCCCTTGGGCTACCACTGGTTCTTCCATGCTCTCGCAGCCCAGCTCGGCGGCTCCGGACTGCACGACCTCGATGTCGTGACCAGGTTGCTCCCTGCGACGCTCGTCGTCATGGTGACGCTGCTGGCGGCAGCCGTGGGGTCGCAGGTGACCGGCCACTGGACCGGGGCCGTGGGAGCCACGGTCGCGGTCACGCTCGTCCGGCCGTTGGCCCCCGACCCGTGGCTCCAGGGACCGCTGGCCGTCGTCGGCACGTACTGGCAGCTGAGCCCGACGGCCACCCTGGGCTGGGTGCTCGGCCTGGCCCTCACCGGCTGCCTCGTCGCCGTCCTGCGCCGAGGCCCCTTCGACCGTCCGGTGCCCGTCTGGCTCCTGCCCCTCTTCGCGATCGGCGCGGCCGGGGCGAAGTCGGCACAGGTGCCCGTCATCGCCTGCGGGGTGGCCCTCGCGGGACTCGTGTGGGTGGTGGCCGCCCGGGGCCGGGGTGGGTGGCGGCGGACGGCCGCGATCCACGGCGGTGCTGTCGCCGGCCTTCTCGTCGTGATCGCCCTGGCGGTGCTCTTCCTCTATCCGGGTTCCTACGGCCTTCGTGTCGACCTCGGGGCGTGGCCGGCCAGCGCTGCCGAGCAGGTCTACGGCACCACGGGCGTGAGTCCCGTCGCCGTCGCGGCCGCGTCCCTCGTGGCGCTGGTGCGCCGCTGGGTCCCCATGCTGCTGCCGTGCGCGGGCCTGCTCGTCCTGCTGCGTCGTCGGCCGCTCGAACCTGCGGGGTGGATCGGCCTCGGGACGGTGGTCGGGGGACTGCTCCCTGCGCTGGTACTGACCCATCCGGCCGGTAGTCAGGTCTACTTCGCGGTGGCGGCTCTCCCGATCGGACTGGTGCTCTCGGGTGCCGGGGCGGGACTGTTCGTCCAGCACGTCGTCGCCGCTGACGGCCTGCACGGCCTGTCGAGGCCGCCGGGCCTGTCCGGCTGGGCGGGACCGTTCCGGCCGGGACGTGCCCTGTTCGTCCCGGGTGTCGTCGTGATCGGGGCGCTGGCCCTCGTCGCCGTGTGGCGGGTGACCCATGCCGCCTCCACGGCAGCCCCGGCGCCTCCGGCTCCGGCCACCCCCGGAGCGTCGGACAAGGGGTACCTGCTCTGGGGGTGGGCGTCAGGCACCCTGCTGCTCGTCGGGATGATCCTGCTCATCGTCACCCTCGGCTGGGCAGCGGTCGCCCGCCGCCGAGGCAGAAGACCGGCTGGTGCCTGGGGCGGCCTGCTCGCCCTCGGCGTCTTCGGCTGCGGACTGTGGGCCCTGACACCCGATCTCCGGATCGGCGTCGTCCCGGGGCCGCCGGTGTCGGCCGAGCCGGTGCCCGGCTCAGGAGAGCCGGTCATCAGCCCGGCACTCTTTGCCGCCGGGCAGTACCTTCGGGAGCACGCAGATCCTCACGACGTCATCGCGACCAACCGGGTCTGGAACGGGCCTTGGCCGGGCCCGTACGACCATCATGACAACCGCGACTTCTCGGTCGCCGCCCTGTCGGGCCTGCGCACCGACGTGTCTGGCTACGGCTACGCGCCGCGGATGGTCCGGTCACCCCCATCAGCCGACCTGCCCCCATTTCAGCAGCCCTTCTGGGACCCGGAACGCCTCGCCGAGGAGCTGACGCTCGTGACCGACCCGACCCGGGCGAGGCTCGACGCGGCGTATCACGGTCGCGGCGTGCGCTGGATCCTGGCCGATGAACGGTCCGGTCCCGTCTCGACGGTCCTCGCACGGCTCACCGACGTCGTCATGCACCGGGACGGAGTCTGGCTCGCACGGCTGCGCCCGCCCGGCTCGTGATCAGGTGTCGTCCGTGGTCGCGGCCCCACGACGGAGCACCAGCCGGAACCCCACACGGGCTCGGCGCGCCTCGTCGGGCGGTATTGTCGTGCGAGCACATCTGCGACCGCCCCCCCGGCCGCAACCCCTCGGGAAGGCAGAACACGCGTGGCTCGACTCTTCGGCACGGACGGCGTCCGTGGTGTGGCGAACAAGGACATCACCGCCGAGCTCGCGCTCGATCTCTCTGTCGCCGCGGCGCACGTGCTGGCGGAGGTGGGGGCCTTCAACGGCCACCGACCCGTTGCGGTCGTCGGGCGGGACCCGCGGGCGTCGGGGGAGTTCCTCGCGGCAGCGACCATGGCGGGCCTCGCCTCGGCCGGCATCGACGTGCGTGACGCCGGCGTGCTGCCGACCCCCGCCATCGCCTACCTCGTGGGGGAACAGGACGCCGACCTCGGTGCCATGCTCTCGGCCTCGCACAACCCCATGCCTGACAACGGCATCAAGTTCTTCGCACGGGGCGGCCACAAGCTCGCCGACGACCTCGAGGACCGCATCGAGGACCGGTTGCGCGACGAGTGGCAGCGCCCCACCGGGGGTGACGTCGGCCGCATCACGCCGCTCGCCGACGGCGCTGATCGCTATGTCGCCCACCTGTTGGCCTCCCTGCCGCACCGGCTCGAGGGACTGCACGTCGTCGTCGACGCTGCGCACGGAGCTGCCTCGCAGGTCGCCCCCCGCGCCTTCCGCGAGGCGGGTGCCCGGGTCACCGTCATCGGCGGCGAGCCCGACGGGCTCAACATCAACGACGGCTACGGCTCCACCCACACGGGGCGACTCAAGGAGACCGTCGTCGCGACCGGCGCCGACTTCGGCATCGCCCTCGACGGCGATGCCGACCGCTGCCTCGCGGTGGACGCCACCGGCTGCGAGGTCGACGGCGACCAGATCATGGCGATCCTCGCCCTGGCCATGAAGGAGCAGGGAGTGCTGCGCGGTGACACGCTCGTCGCCACCGTGATGTCCAACCTCGGCATGATCCAGGCGCTCGGCGGCGCCGGCATCAAGGTGCTGCAGACCGCCGTCGGTGACCGCTACGTCCTCGAGGGGATGAAGGGGGGCGGCTACTCCCTCGGCGGCGAGCAGTCCGGTCACGTCGTCATGCTCGACCACGGGACGACCGGCGACGGCACGCTCACCGGCCTCATGCTGGCCTCGCGGGTCGCCGCCACCGGCCGCACGCTAGCCGACCTCGCCGGAATCATGACCCACTTCCCGCAGGTGCTCGTCAACGTCAAGGACGTCGACAAGTCAGCGCTGGAGGCCAACGCCGCCGTGGCCGATGCCGTGCGCGCGGCCGAGGGCGAGCTCGGCGACACCGGGCGCGTCCTGCTGCGCAAGTCCGGCACCGAGCCGGTCGTCCGCGTCATGGTCGAGGCCGCCGACGGCGACCAGGCCGCTGCGGTCGCCGAGCGGCTCGTTGGCGTGGTCAGGGCTGAGCTCTCCCTCTGAGGCGGGCACGGCGACCTCACGCCCTGCCGCTGGCAGAATCGAGCACGTGAGCCACGCCAACGTCGTGCCCCTGCACCGGCGGATGCAGCCCCGGGACCCGCACGAGACGCACCGTGTGGCGACCCCGCTCGAGCTGTTCTTCGACCTGGTGTTCGTCGTGGCCATCGCGGGCGCTGCGGCCCAGTGGCACCACGGCCTCACGGAGGGCCGTCTCGAGGACCTCCTCAGCTTCGTCATGGTCTTCTTCGCCATCTGGTGGGCGTGGATGAACTACACGTGGTTCGCCTCGTCCTACGACTGCGACGACGTCCCCTATCGGTTGCTGACGTTCGCCATCATGACCGGTTCGCTGATGCTCGCCGCCGGCATCCCGGATCTCTTCGCCACGGAACAGTCGGGACTCGTCGTCGGCGGCTACGCCGTCATGCGCTTCGCGATGGTCGCCATGTGGCTCCGGGCCGCGGCGAGCCACCCCCAAGGCCGCGCGACCGCGCTGGCGTATGCCGTCGGCATCTCCGTCGTGCAGGTGCTGTGGATCGCCCGGTTGCTGCTCCAGGGCCACGCGGTGCTGCTCGGGTCCTTCTTCGCGCTGGTCGTCCTCGAGCTGCTCGTGCCGATCCTGGCCGAGCGGCGGGGCATCACGCCCTTCCACCCGCACCACATCGCCGAGCGCTACGCCCTGCTGACGCTCATCGTGCTCGGCGAAGTCATCCTCGCCTCGGTGCAGGCCGTCCAGGCAGCGCTCGGACAGGGCGCCGACCCAGGCCTGCTGCCACTGGTGGTGGGGGGACTCTTCGTCGTCTTCTCGATGTGGTGGCTCTACTTCAAGCGGGATCACGCCGGACTCTTCGGGCGCAGCATCCGGAGCACCTTCCTCGCCGGCTACGGCCACTACCTGGTCTTCGCCTCGGTGGCCGCCACCGGGGCGGCCCTCGCGGCGGCCGTCGACCGCGTCCAGGGCGAGGGGCACGCCTCGGTGCGCGTGGTCGGGCTCGCGCTGGCGGGGGCGGTCGCGGTGTACCTCTGGGGCCTCACGGCGATGCACGCCCTGGCCGGGGCGCCGACGTCGGAGACCCGGGTCGGTGTGGCGGTCGGTGTGGCGGTGCTCCTCGTCGCGGCGGTCGTGCCGGCGATCGGCATCACGGTGCTGATGATCGGCCTGCTGCTCGCAGCCGCAGTGGCCCACCACGTCTGGAGCACCCGCGACGCCGCCTGAAGGTGACGGGGAGTGAGCACTCGACACAGGGATCGCGTCGAGTGCCCACGTGCCCACGTGCCCACGTGCCCACGTGCCCACGTGCGTCCGGCGCGGTTAGTCGACGAGCCGGAGCAGACCCGAGTCGACGTCGTAGATGAAGCCGCCCACGAGCGTCCCCTCGGCGATGAGGGGATGGCTGCGGACCGTGGCGAGGTCCGCACGCAGGGCGCGCTCCTGGTCGGAGATCGCGTGGAAGCTCATCCAGGACGCGTCCTTGCCGGCGCTGGCTCCGACCCGCTCGCGCAGCTCCGCCTCGGTGTTCAAGGCCATGGCGCACCTGGTGTGCGGCACGATGAGGATCCGGTCCACGTTGAGCAGGTGCGTGGCGAGGACCAGCGCCTCGAGGGCTTCGGAGGCGACGCGACCGCCCGGGTTGCGGAAGATCTTCGCGTCCCCCGCCTTGAGGCCGACGAGGTTCAGGGGGTCGATGCGGGAGTCCATGCAGGTCACGATCGCCACGCCGGCACGGGCGATGCCGTCGAAGCCGGCCAGGTCGAAGCTGTCCGCGTAGGCTCGGTTCGCGGCGAGCAGGTCATCGAAACCCTTGCCGGCAGAAGCGACGTCGCTCATTCTGTGTCCTCTCTCGTCTGTCACTGGAGTCCGGGTCGCCGGGAGATGGTGAAGGCCATCGGCTTGCCCACCTCGGCGAAGAAGTCGTTGCCCTTGTCGTCGACGACGATGAAGGCGGGGAAGTCCTCGACATCGATCTTCCAGACTGCTTCCATGCCGAGCTCTTCGTATTCGAGCACCTCGACGTGCTTGATGCAGTCCTGCGCCAGCCGGGCGGCCGGACCGCCGATCGAACCGAGGTAGAAGCCGCCGTGCGCGTTGCAGGCGTCGGTGACCTGCTTGCTGCGGTTGCCCTTGGCCAGCATGACCTTCGAGCCTCCGGCGGCCTGGAACTGTTCGACGTAGGAGTCCATGCGGCCCGCCGTGGTCGGCCCGAAGGAACCGGAGGGCATGCCCTCCGGCGTCTTGGCCGGACCGGCGTAGTAGACCGGGTGGTCCTTGAGGTACTGCGGCATCTCCTCGCCGGCGTCGAGGCGTTCCTTGATCTTCGCGTGCGCGATGTCCCGGGCGACGACGAGCGGTCCGGTGAGCGACAGTCGCGTCTTGACCGGGTGCTTCGAGAGCTCGGCGAGGATGACGTCCATCGGCTGGTTGAGGTCGATCTTCACGACGACGTTGCGGCTCGTCGAGCTGACACCGACCGCGTCGTCCTCGTGCTCGCCGAGGTCGACCGACGCGGCGTCGGGAAGGAACCGCGCGGGGTCGGTCTCGAGCTGCTCGATGAAGACCCCGTCGGCGGTGATCTTGCCGAGCACCTGGCGGTCGGCCGAGCACGACACCGCGATCGCCACCGGCAGCGAGGCGCCGTGGCGGGGGAGGCGCACGACCCGCACGTCGTGGCAGAAGTACTTGCCGCCGAACTGCGCACCGATGCCGAACTGGCGGGTCAGCTCGAGGACCTTCTCCTCGAGCTCGGTGTCGCGGAACCCGTGGGCACTGATCGACCCCGACTTCGGCAGCGTGTCGAGGTACTTCGCCGAGGCGTACTTGGCTGTCTTCAGGGCGAACTCGGCGCTCGTGCCCCCGATGACGATGGCGAGGTGGTAGGGCGGGCACGCCGCCGTGCCGAGCGACCGCAGCTTCTCGTCGAGGAAGCGCATCATCGCCTCCTCGTTGAGGATGGCCTTGGTCTCCTGGTAGAGGTAGCTCTTGTTGGCCGACCCGCCGCCCTTGGCCATGAAGAGGAACTTGTACTGCGCCTCGTGGCCCGGGAGGGTGTCGGCGTAGAGCTCGACCTGGGCCGGGAGGTTGGAGCCGGTGTTCTTCTCCTCCCACGTCGTGATCGGCGCCATCTGCGAGTAGCGCAGGTTGAGGCGGGTGTACGCGTCGAACACACCCTCGCTGATCGCCCGCTCGTCGGTGCCCGCCGTCAGCACGTGCTGGCCGCGCTTGCCCATGACGATCGCCGTGCCGGTGTCCTGGCACATCGGCAGCACGCCACCGGCCGCGATGTTGGCATTCTTGAGCAGGTCGAGCGCGACGAACTTGTCGTTGTTGCTGGCCGCCTCGTCCTCGAGGATGTTGCGCAGCTGCTGCAGGTGGCCGGGCCGCAGGTAGTGGGCGATGTCGTGCATCGCCGTCTCGGTCAGCAGCCGCAGGGCCTCCGGGTCGACCTCGAGGAAGCTGCGTCCTCCCGGTCCCTCGACGGCGCGCACGCCCTCGGTCGTCAGCAGCCGGTACGGCGTCTCGTCGGCGCCGATCGGCAGCAGGTCCTCGTAGACGAAGTCGGGCACGACGTGCTCCTCGCGATCTTGGTGGGCTCGTGGTGATGAGGTATGCCGCCGAGCCCCGCGGCATACGACAGTCCCCTCCCAGCCTAGTGACGGCCGGGAGGGGACTGGCGAGCAGGTCGGTGCGGGGTCGCCGAGGCGGGTGCCTCAGCCCTTGACCGCGCCGGAGGTCATGCCACGGATCATGAACCGCTGGAGCGTCACGAAGACGATCATCGGGACGATGATCGTGATGAACGCGCCGGCCGTGAGGAGCTCCTGGCCCTGACCCTGCGTGCCGAGGAGCTGCTGGAGCTTGACGATGACCGTCGTGTTGTCGCTCGTGAGGAACAGCTTGGCGACGAGCAGGTCGTTCCAGACCCAGAGGAACTGCAGGGTCGCGAACGCCGCGATGGCCGGGATGGACATCGGCGCGACGAGCCTCCAGAAGGTCTGGAAGTGGCTGCAGCCGTCGATCTTCGCCGACTCGACCACGCTGCGCGGCAGCGTGCTCATGTAGTTGCGCAACGTGTAGATGCACAGCGGCATGCCGAAGCCCGTGTGGAGCAGCCACACCGCGATGTACTGGCCGCTGATGCCGAGGCCGCGCGGACCGAGGACGTTGAGCATCGGCTGGAAGGCCGCCTGGATGGGAACCACCATCACGGCGATGATGAGCAGGAAGAAGAACTCCTTGAACGGGAAGTCCATGAAGGTGAACGCGTAGGCGGCGAACGCCGCGAACATGATCGGGATCACCGTGGCCGGGATGGCGACGACGATGCTGTTGATGAAGCCGGAGCTGAGGTCGGCCCCCGTCCACGCGCCGGCGTAGTTGCTCGTCGTCCACTGGGAGCTGAACGGGTGGAGCAGCGCCGTCCACCAGCCGGAGGTCGCGGCGTCGTCGCGGGTGCGGAACGACGTGACGAGCAGGCCCAGCGTGGGGATCGTCCAGAGGAGCGCGAGGATCGTCATGGTGACGATCGAGAAGGGGCTCCTGGGTCGCCCGTCCTTCATCAGCTTGCGGCTCATCGCCCTGCCTCCTCGTCGCGGAAGTGCTTGACCTGATACCAGATGAGCGGGATGACGGCGATGAGGAGCACGACGACGATGGCCGTCGCCTGCCCGGCCTCGCTCGCCGCGAACAGCTTGTTGAAGAAGAGGTTCGCGATGACGTTGGTGCCGTAGGCGCCGTTGGTCGTGACGTAGACGATGTCGAAGATCTTGAGCACGGTGATGAAGACCGTCACGAAGACCGTGATGATCGTGCCCTTGATCTGCGGGATGACGACCCGCCAGAAGATCTGCAGCTCGCTCGCGCCGTCGATGCGTGCCGCCTCGACGGTGTCCTCCGGAACGCCCTTGATGGCCGAGCTGAGCAGCACCATGGCGAAGCCCGCCTGCAGCCAGATGAGGATCATCATGAGCAGGATCGAGTTGAGCTTGACGGTGTCGATGGCGAGCCACGTCTGCGGCTGACCGCCGAGGCCCACCCAGATCGCGTTGAGGAGACCGGTCTGGGCCTGACCGGGGTTGTTGTAGGCGTAGATGAGCAGCCACACGGCCGAGGCGCTCACGGCCGAGATCGCCATCGGCAGGAAGATCATGCTCTTGGCGACCTTCTCACCACCGGCCGACAGCTTGTCGGACAGGACGGCGACGATGACACCGAACGCCACGACGATCGCGGGGACGATGAGCAGCCACAGGATGTTGTTGACGACCGACTGCCAGAACTCGGGGTCCCCGAAGATCGTCTTGTAGTTCTGGAACCCGACGTAGGCGGTGCTGTCGGAGTTGGCGAACGAGTAGTTGATCGTCTGGAAGGTCGGGTAGATGAGCATGAGCCCGACGAGCAGCAGGCCCGGCAGCAGGAATGCGTAGGGGATGACGCCCTCAGACAGCCGCCGCGGCAGAGCCTCCACGAACATGTTGAGGAAGAAGAAGATCAGCGCTGCGCCGCCCACTCCGCCGACGATCGCGAGGACCGCGATGACGAACTTGCTGCCGAACTTGTCCGGGTAGTACCCGAAGGCGAGGAAGAGGTTCGCCAGGAACCAGACGACCACGATCATGCCGACGAGACCGAGGGCGATCTTCGCGGGGTTGGCCCGCAAGGCGGCGTTCGGATCCTCCACCCGCAGCTTCTGGCGCGGCGTTGCCGCGCTGGTGTCGGCGGTCATGACTTGGGCCAGGAGGCTTCGATGTTGTCAGCGGTCTGTTGCGACGACTGGCCGTTCTCCCACTTGACCATCTCGGTCCAGAACGTGCCCGAACCGACTGCCTTCGGCATGAGGTCGGAGCCGTCGAAGCGCAGGACGTTGGCCCTGTTGGCGATGGCCGCGATCTTCTTCGTCGTCTCGTTGGGGTAGTTGCTCGTGTCGAAGGTCTTGTGCGGCGAGAGCCAGCCCCCCGCCTTGGCCCACGGGCCGCCGAACTTGTCGGAGGTCAGGAACTGCATGACCTTCTGCGCGTCGGGGTCGGGGCCGTTGAAGAGCGCAGCGAGGTCGCCGCCACCGATGATCGCCTGACCGTCGAAGCCGCCGGCAAACTTCGGGAAGACGTAGATGCCGACCTGGTTGTCGAGGTCCGCCTGGACGTTCTTCGGGTAGAAGGTCGTGGCGAAGTTCCCTTGCCGGTGCAGGAGGCACTTCGGCGGGTTGGAGAAGGCCGGGGTCATCGCGTCGGCGAAGGCCGTGTTGAGCACGCCCTTCGTGCCGCCGAGGACCATCTTCGGGTCCTTGTTGAACTTGGCGGCCTCGTCGAGCGCTTTGACGACGCGCGGGTCGTTGAAGGGGATGCGGTGCGAGGTCCACTGGTCGTAGACGTCGGGGCCCCACATGCGCAGCATGAGCTCCTCGACCCAGTCCGTGCCGACCCAGCCGGTGGCCTGGGCGGACCCCCAGCCGATGCACCACGGGGTGACCCCGGTGGCCGCGATCTTGTCGGCGACGTTCTTCTGGAGGTCCTGGATGGAGGCCGGCGACGTCTCGTAGGCGGCCTTCTCGTAGGCCGCCTTGGGGTACCAGACGATGCTCTTGACGGCGTTGCGCATGGGCGCGCCGTAGACGCGGCCCTTGTAGCGGCCGGCGTCGAGGAAGCCGGGGAGTAGGGTGGCCTGGAGCTTGTCGTAGTCCAGGTAGGTGTCGATCGGCCAGACCTTCTTCTGCGCCGCGAACTCGAGCATGCCGCCCGGCTGCGGGAAGAGGCCGATGTCCGGGGCGTCGCCCGAGTTGACCTTCTGCTTGATGGTCGTCGTGAAGTCCTGGTCGGACGTGTACTTGATCTTGATGCCCGAGGTCTTCTCGAAGTCGGCCAGGGACGCGTTGAAGTTCTTCTCCTCGTCGCCGCCGAAGGCGCCGAGGATCGTCACGACCTTGTCGTTGGGGGCCGTCCCTCCGGTGATGAAGCCACCGGCCCCGCCGCCCGCGCCGCCACCGCCGGAGGCGTTGGGGTTCTGCAGGCAGCCGCCCAGCACCAGGGCTGCCGCGGCGACCACCCCACCCGCCTGCAGTGCCCGCCTGGGAAATCCGCTCATGGTCGCTCCTCGTCGTTGAGTTGTGCGTCGATCCCCACCAGATCAACGTGACCTGCGTCACGTGAAGGTAAGTCATTCCTACCGCGTCGTCGCAGGTCGGTCCAGTGATTCGGGTGGCCGTGACCTACCCGGTACCTGCGTTTGACCATCGTGCTGGGCCAGGGCAACCGCGGGGGAACCGGTGGGTCGTGCCTGCGTCGCGTGTGAAAGGTGTGACGGGAGGGGTCGAGCTGCGCTACGTGAGAACGGCGCGCGTCGGGGCGTAGGCCCCGGCGCGTTCGACGGTGAGCGCCCCGGCGCGCAGCGCGCGCTGCACGGCAGGCACCACGTCGGCGAGGACCGCGTCGTGGAGTCGCCCCCTCGCCGCCGGCCCGCCGAGCAGCCCGGCGTCGAGCAGACCCGAGACGAGACCGGCCATGAAGGAGTCGCCGGCGCCGACGGTGTCGACGACGTCGACGCTGGTCGCGGGCAAGGCCTGCCGCTCGCCGGTGCGGGAGACGTGGACGACGGCGCCAGCACCGCCGCGCGTCACGACGACGACGGCCGGGCCGAGCTCTGCCCACCTGCTCAGCACCTCGTCGAGCGCCTCGCCGGGACAGAGCCACTCGACGTCCTCGTCGCTGAGCTTGACGACGTCCGCGAGGGCGATGGAGCTCTCGACGAGGCGGCGGGCCTGCTCCGGTCGGCCCATCAGGGACGGCCGGGCGTTGGGGTCGTAGGACACCGTCGCGCCGAGCTCGCGGGCCGCCGCCAGGAGGGCGCGCACCTGGCTGCCGCCGGGTTCGAGGACGGCAGCGATGCTGCCGGTGTGGACGTGGTCGTATGCCGTGAGGCCCGGGACCGCGGCCACCTGCCACTCGAGGTCGAACACGTAGGTCGCGGCGCCGGTGGCGTCGATCGTCGCGTGGGCGACGGACGTGAAGGGCGCGCCCTGGGAGCCGGCGGTGAGTGTCACGCCGCGCTCGCGGCATACGTCCTCGATGCGCCCGCCCCGCTCGTCGGTCGCGATCCACGTCGCGAGGTCCACGGGGTGCTCGAGCGCGGCCAGCCCGAAAGCCACGTTGGCCGGGCTGCCACCGACGTGCTCCTCGGTCTCGCCGTCGGGTCTCGTGACGGCGTCGACGAGGGCCTCGCCGATGACGAGGGTGCGGACGTGCCCGGTGCGCTCGCTCACGTCGTGCGCCTCAGGCGTCGATCATGTCGGTGCTGCCGAACCAGCCCGGCCGGTCGAAGCGGTGCTCGCTGTCGATGGTGCGGATGGTGCCGCTGCGCGAGCGCATGACCAGGGAGTTGGTGCGCGCCGACTTCGCGCCGTAGCGCACGCCGCGGAGCAGCTCGCCGTCGGTGATGCCGGTCGCGACGAAGAAGCACTCGCCCACGACGAGGTCGTCGGTGGACAGGACGCGGTCGAGGTCGTGACCGGCGTCGAGGGCCTTCTGGCGCTCCTCGTCGTCCTTGGGCCAGAGCCTGCCCTGGATGACGCCGCCGGTGCACTTGATGGCGCACGCGGCGATGATGCCCTCCGGGGTGCCGCCGATGCCGAGGAGCAGGTCGACGCCGGTGTCGGGACGGGCCGCCATGACGGCACCCGCCACGTCACCGTCGACGATGTAGCGGATGCGGGCACCAGTGTTGCGGATCTCCTCGGCGAGCTGGTCGTGGCGCGGACGGTCCAGCATGACGACCGTGACGTCGGCCGGGGTCTCCCGCTTGGCCTTGGCGATGCGCCGGATGTTCTCGGCGACCGGGAGCCGGATGTCGACGACGTCGGCCGCATCGGGTCCGGTCGCGAGCTTGTCCATGTAGAACACGGCGGACGGGTCGTACATCGCGCCGCGGTTGGCGACCGCCATGACGGCGACGGCGTTGTTCATGCCCTTGGCGGTCAGCGTCGTGCCGTCGATCGGGTCGACGGCGACATCGACCTCGGGGCCGGTGCCGTCACCGACCTGCTCGCCGTTGAAGAGCATCGGGGCGTTGTCCTTCTCGCCCTCACCGATGACGACGACCCCGCGCATGCTGACGGTCGAGATCATCGCGCGCATGGCCTCGACGGCGGCACCGTCGGCCTTGTTCTTCTCGCCGCGGCCGACCCAGCGACCTCCGGCCATGGCTGCCGCCTCGGTCACCCTGACCAGCTCGAGAGCGAGGTTGCGATCCGGCTGGCTGTGCTTCATCAAGGTCCTCCGTCGGCGCAGAACAAGTCCGCGCCAGCCTAGCGGTGAGCACGGCCGGGTTTGGATGGTGTCCGGGAGTCGGGGACGATGGGGGGCATGAGCACCCCGTCGACCCCGTCGACACCCCCGGCAGAGAGCACCACGACCCCGGCGAGCGAGCCGACGGAGTCGACGGAGGCGGGGGAGGCGGTGCAGGCGACGGAGTCGGTGCAGGCGACGGTGCCGGCTGCTCCGCCGAGCCGCTACTCGCTCGGCACGTTCCCCAACATGTTCCGCTCGATGTTCGTCATCGCGCTGCTGGTCCTGGCGCTCGTGGCCATCGTGCCGCGCATCACGCACGTCCAGCGACCGGCGGTCGACGCGGCCGCGAAGGCGAGCCAGGTCGCTGCGCAGACGACCTGGCCGATCGAGCTGCCCACGGGCCTCGGCGACGGCTGGGTGCCGACGGTGGCTACGTACGCGCCTGGCACGGAGAAGGTGCCGACGTTCACGACGGTCTGGAGCACTCCGAGCGGCGCCGACATCGCCCTCAAACAGGCCGTCGGTGCCACGCAGGGCTGGGTCGGCCGCTCCGTCGACGACGGCGCGGCCGCCGGCACCGTGACGGTCTCGGGTCGCACCTTCGAGAAGTTCGTCGCGAGCGACAAGGGCCAGCTCGCCTACGTCGCCAAGGGCCAGGGAGCCAAGGGGCTGACCCTCGTGGCGAGCGGGACGGCGCCGGAGGACGAGCTCAAGGCCTTCGTCGCGGCTCTGGGGCCGGTGAAACCGGCACCGGGCGTCCGGCCTGCGCCCGCCAGCCCGACCGGCTGACCGGAGCGTGCGTCAGGAGCCGTCGTCCTCGTCGAAGATGTCGTCGTCGGCGTGGAGCTCCCCCGCGGCAGCGGGTGGACGGGTGGCTCGCTCGACCTCGGCTTGCGCCCCGTCGAGCCACGTCGCGCAGTGCGCGGCCAGTGCCTCGCCGCGACGCCAGAGCTGCATCGAGTCCTCGAGCGGCGCCTGACCCGCCTCGAGCTTCGCGACGATCGCGATGAGCTCCTCGCGGGCGTCCTCGTAGCGCATGCCGGCGATGTCGGGGAACGAGCCGTCGGTCGTCGTCGCGTCAGCCATGGGCGTCACCCTACGACGTGCTGTCGTCTGCGCCGGCCGACACCGGCCGCACGCCGAAGTCGCCCCGGGCCACGCGGACCCGCAGCAGCTCGCCCACCCCGACGTCGTCCTGGTCCATGACGATGCGCCCGTCTCGGTGCTGCACGACGGCATAGCCCCGCTCCAGGGTCGACTGGGGGGAGAGGGCGACGACCTGCCGGCGGAGGTGCTCGGCCTGGTCGGCGGCACGGTGCAGCCGCGCCTCCATGCGACTCGTGGCCCGCGCCCGCAGGGCGGCCACCTCCTGTCGTCGGACCCGGACGAGCGCGACCGGGTCGGCCATGACCGGACGAGAGACGAGGGAGCGCAGCCCCGACCGTTCCGCCTCGACCCGGCGGACCAACGCCCGTCGGACGCGGTCGCGGGCGGTGTCGACCAGAGCCCGCTCGTGGGCCGCGTCGGGGACCACCTTCTTGCCGGCATCGGTCGGCGTCGACGCGCGCCAGTCGGCGACGAGGTCGAGCAGGGGCGTGTCGACGTCGTGGCCGATGGCGCTGATGACGGGCGTCCGGGCCTGTGCGACGGCGCGGATCATGGCCTCGTTGGAGAAGGGCAGCAGCTCCTCGAGCGCCCCGCCACCGCGGGCGATGACGATGACGTCCACGGCTGGGATGGCGTCGAGCTCGCGGAGTGCCTCGACCACCTCGGTGACGGCCGAGCTCCCCTGGACCGCGACCTCGCGGATCTCGAAGACGACTGCGGGCCAACGACGCCGGGCGTTCTCGACGACGTCCTTCTCGGCCGCGGAGTTGCGGCCGGTGATGAGGCCGACGCGGTGCGGCAGGAAGGGGATCGGTCGCTTGCGCCCGACGTCGAAGACCCCCTCTGCGGCGAGCGTGCGCTTGAGGATCTCGACTCGGGCGAGGAGGTCGCCGATGCCGACGGGGCGGATCTGACGGGCCTCGAGCTGCAGGGTGCCGCGCTTGGTCCAGAAGGTCGGCTTGGCCTGGAGCACGACCCGAGCGCCCTGCGCGAGCGGGATCGGCATCGCGTTGACGGCGTTCATCGGCACCGACACCGACAAGGACATGTCGACGTCGGGATCGCGCAGCGTGAGGAAGGCGGTGCCGCCGCGTGGGTTGAACTGCACGACCTGGCCCTCGACCCACAGCTGGCTCATCCGGTCGACGTAGTCGGAGATCTTGAGACTGAGCACGCGCACCGGCCAGGGCTGCTCGGCCGTCGTGTCGGCGGCCTTGTCGGGCAGCGGGCTCGTCATGCTCACCCGCGCCACCCTAAACGTGTTGCCGTCCCGGTGGCGCCCACCAACCGTCGGCGCGGTGACTGTCGATGCCGTCGACCCCACCCCCTGGATCGCGGAGCAGCTCGCGCTCGGTCGGGTCAGCTCGACGGAGTGGGTGGCACGGGGCGCCATCGCGGAGGTCCACCGACTCGTCACCGATGCCGGGGCGTATGCCGTCAACCGGGCGCCGTCCTGCTCCACCACGTGCCGGACGAGTAGCGCTCGCGACGCTCGACGTGCTGAGGCGGTGCGCGTTGGTTGCCGCGGGGACGACGAGTCGGGAGTCACCGACCGCTCCCCGTACGATGAGGCCATGAGTGAGCCAGTCGACCAGACGTCCGGCAAGAAGGTCCTCCTCGCAGCGCCACGCGGCTACTGCGCCGGTGTCGACCGTGCCGTCGTGACCGTCGAGAAGGCCCTGGAGCTCTACGGTCCGCCCGTCTACGTGCGCAAGCAGATCGTGCACAACAAGCACGTCGTCAGGACGCTCGAGAAGCGTGGGGCGATCTTCGTCGACGAGACGGACGAGGTGCCCGAGGGCGCCACCGTGATCTTCTCGGCCCACGGCGTCGCTCCGGTGGTCCACGACGAGGCGAGGGCCCGCAGCCTCAAGACGATCGACGCGACCTGCCCGCTCGTGACCAAGGTGCACCGCGAGGCCGTCCGCTTCGCTGACGACGACTTCGACATCCTGCTCATCGGCCACGAGGGCCACGAGGAGGTCGTGGGGACCTCCGGGGAGGCGCCCGACCACATCACGCTCGTCGACGGGCCCGACGACGTCGAGAACGTCACCGTCCGCGATCCGGAGAAGGTCGTCTGGCTGTCGCAGACCACGCTCTCGGTCGACGAGACGATGGAGACGGTGGCTCGGCTCAAGGAGAAGTTCCCCCTGCTGCAGAGCCCGCCGTCCGACGACATCTGCTACGCCACGCAGAACCGACAGCTGGCGGTCAAGCAGATGGCCAAGGACACCGATCTCATGATCGTCGTGGGGTCGCGCAACTCGTCGAACTCCGTGCGTCTCGTCGAGGTCGCGGTCGAGCACGGCGCCCGTGACGGGCACCTGGTCGACTTCGCCGACGAGATCCACGAGGAGTGGCTCGAGGGCGTGACGACGGTCGGCGTGACCTCGGGCGCCAGCGTCCCTGAGGTGCTCGTCCGTGACGTGCTCTCGTGGCTCGCCGAGCGCGGCTACGGCGAGGTCGAGGCCGTCATCGCGGCAGAGGAGTCGCTGCTCTTCTCGCTGCCGAACGAGCTCCGCCGCGACCTCAAGGCCCGCAAGGGTGAGGACGCCGGGAACGTGCGCCACGACGCCGCGTTCGAGGACTCCGGCTCCCTTCACTGAGCCGCCGCGTCAGGCGGAGGCCTCTGCGCTCGAGGCGTGCCCGGGCGGGGACTCGCGCGCCAGGAAGGCGTCATCGCGTGCGTCGCGGCCGAGGTCGTCGGTCAGCTCGGCCGCGCTGAGCGAGCGCGGAGCGACCTCGAGGGGCGTCAGGGTCGGCGGGGCGTCGCTGGCCAGGTGCAGCTCGTGCATCCGGCGCGCCGTGACGAGCACTCGCGACTCCAGCGTGCCGACGAACTTGTTGTACTGCTCGACCGACCGGGACAGCGACTGGCCCATCGTCGTGACGTGACCGCCGAGGGTGGCGAGGCGGGCGTAGAGGTCCTGGCCGATGGCGAGGAGCTCGCGGGCGTTCTGCTCGAGCGCGTCCTGCTGCCAGATGGCCCCGATGGTGCGCAGCACCGCGAAGAGGGTGCCCGGCGAGGCCAGGACGACCTTGCGCGAGAGCGCGTGCTCGTAGAGGCCGGGGTCGTCGGCGAGTGCCGTGGCGAGGATCGCCTCGCCGGGGACGAAGCAGATGACGACCTCGGGGGAGCGGGTGAAGGCGGTCCAGTAGGCCTTGGCCGCCAGGCCCTCGACGTGTCGCCGCAGGGCGGTCGCGTGGGCGGCGAGCAGCTCGGCCCTCTCGACCTCGTCGACCGTCTCGCTGTGCGCCTGCAGGAAGTGCGCCATCGGCGCCTTGGAGTCGACGACGACGTGGCGCGCGCCGGGCAGGTTGACGACGGCATCGGGCCGCACGGTCGCCCCGTGCCGGCTCACGCTCGTGACCTGCTCGTCGAAGTCGCAGCGTGCAAGCAGTCCGGAGAGCTCGAGCACCCGGCGCAGCTGCACCTCGCCCCACGCGCCGCGGATCGTCGACGCGTTGAGCGCTGTCGCCAGGGTCGCGGTCTCGGAACGCAGCGACTCGGTGGACCGGCTGACCTCGGTGAGGCGTTCGCCGAGCTGGCCGAACTGCAGCGACCGGTCCCGCTCGAGCGCCCCGACCTGCCGCTCGACGCGACCGATGGTGTCGCGCAGGGGAGTGAGCAGGGCAGCGGTCGTGTCGTCGACGTCGCGGGCGGCCTCGAGGTCGGCCACCCGGTCGCGCAGGACGTCACGCTCGGCCTCCGCCCCCGCGGAGCGGGCGAGCAGGGTCGAGCGGGCCGACAGCCACGCGAGCAGGCCGCCGACGAGTGCGCCGATGACGAGCCCGACGAGCAGAGCGGTGAGGTCCATGCGAGCACCGTCCCAGACGCCGCCGACAGGAGGGGTCCGCGACACCCGGTGGCGGGCGACCCGGCCCTGCCGACCGACGTGGCCGACGGCATACGCCCGGGGTGCCTGCGAGGTCGGCAGGGTCTGTTAGACCTGTCCCGTGACCGAGTACGACGACGCGACCCGGCTCGAGGCCGGCAACGACCCCACGCAGCGCCACGGCGCCTTCCACGAGGACTGGATGATCGGCAACGCCGTCAACGGAGGCCTCGTCATGACCACGGCGCTGCGCGCGCTCGGCGAGCACCTGGCCGCCGACCCCACCGAGACGACAGAGCACGTGGATCCGGTCGTGCTCTCGGCGTACTTCATGACGGCGTCGCAACCGGGCCCGTTCACGGTGACGACCGAGGTCGTGCGCTGTGGCCGCAAGCTCTCCACCGGGCAGATGGCGATCCACCAGACGGACGACGACGGGCAGCCCGTCGAGCGGATGCGCGCCATCGGCTCGTTCGGCAACCTCACCGATCTCGACGTCCAGCGCCAGGCGTCCCCGCCCGAGATGCCGCCGCCCGAGCAGTGCGTCTCGGCCGACCAGGCGCCTCCGGACTTCCTCGCCAACGCGAAGTTCCTCGAGCGCCTCGACCTGCGCCTCGACCCGAGCACGGCCGGGTGGGCGATGGGCAAGCCGTCGATGCGGGGCGTCATGCGCGGCTGGCTCCGGTTGCGCGACGGCCGCGAGCCCGACACCACGATGCTCGTGATGGCGCTCGACGCGCTCCCGCCCGTCGCCTTCGACCTCGGGCTCTTCGGCTGGACCCCGACGCTCGAGTTCACGGGCCACGTGCGACGCCGGCCCCAGCCGGGCTGGCTGCAGGTCTCGCTCGGCAGCGACACCCTCGGCGGCGGCATGATGGAGGAGGACGCCATGATCTGGGACTCCGCAGGCAACCTCGTCGCCCAGTCGCGCCAGCTCTGCGGCGTCCGGCTGCCCCGAGGTGGCGCCCGGGACGGCGCGTGACGGTCGAGCTGGTCTACGAGACGCACTCCATCACCGAGGACAACGAGCAGGGCATCGCGACCGGCTGGCGCCCCGGGCGACTCTCCGACCAGGGACGCCGCCTCGCGGTCGCGCTGGGAGAGCGACGTCCCGCGGACGGTTTCGCGGCCGTCTACTCCTCGGACCTCGCGCGTGCGCTCCAGACCGCCGAGCTGGCCTACGGCGGCAGCGCCGTGGCCGTGCGTGTCGACGCCCGGCTGCGTGAGTGTGACTACGGCCGCCTCAACGGCTGCCCGGTGACCGAGCTCGAGCGCGTCCGGCTCGCCCACATCGAGGTGCCGTTTCCCGGCGGGGGCCAGAGCTACCGCGAGGTCGTCCAGGCGACGGCCTCCTTCCTCGACGACGTGCGGCGTGACCACGACGGGGAGCGGGTGCTCGTCATCGCGCACTCGGCCAACCGATGGGCGCTGCAGCACCTGCTCGACGGCACGCCGCTCGAGCAGCTCGTCGGCGCGCCGTTCGGGTGGCAGCCCGGCTGGGAGTGGACGCTCATCTGAGCGCCCGGTGCCGGCATACGCCCTCGTGGTCGGCACCACGCAGGATCGCCACTAAACTCTTGTCCTCGTGGCACTCACCATCGGAATCGTCGGTCTCCCCAACGTCGGCAAGTCGACGCTCTTCAACGCGCTGACCAAGAACAACGTGCTCGCCGCGAACTACCCGTTCGCGACGATCGAGCCCAACGTCGGCGTCGTCCCGCTGCCGGACGCGCGCCTGGGCGCGCTCGCCGAGATCTTCTCCTCCGAGAAGATCCTGCCCGCCACGGTGAGCTTCGTCGACATCGCGGGCATCGTCCGCGGCGCCTCGGAGGGGGAGGGGCTCGGCAACAAGTTCCTCGCCAACATCCGTGAGGCCGACGCGATCTGCCAGGTCGTGCGCGCCTTCGAGGACGGCGACGTCGTGCACGTCGACGGCAAGGTGAGCCCCGCCAGCGACATCGAGACGATCCACACCGAGCTCATCCTCGCCGACCTGCAGACCCTCGAGAAGGCCGTGCCGCGCCTCGAGAAGGAGGCCCGGGTCAACAAGGACAAGAAGGCGGCCGTCGACCTCGCGCTCGCCGCGCAGAAGGTCCTCGAGGCGGGCGACACGCTGTATGCCGCGGGGCCGGCCGCCGGGGTCGACCTCGCCGAGGCCAAGCAGCTGGGACTGCTGACGACCAAGCCCTTCATCTACGTCTTCAACCTCGACGAGGAGCAGCTCGCCGACACCGAGCTGCAGGCCTCGCTGCGCGAGCTCGCAGCGCCGGCCGACGCGGTCTTCCTCAACGCCAAGCTCGAGATGGATCTCATGGAGATGGAGCCCGACGAGGCTCTCGAGCTGCTCCAGAGCTTCGGCGCCGAGGAGTCGGGGCTCGACCAGCTCGCCCGGACCGGCTTCCACACGCTCGGCCTGCAGACCTACCTCACGGCCGGTCCCAAGGAGTCGCGCGCCTGGACGATCGGCAAGGGCTGGACCGCCCCGATGGCCGCCGGCGTCATCCACACCGACTTCCAGCGCGGCTTCATCAAGGCCGAGATCGTCAGTTTCGAGGACCTCGTCGCGGCGGGGAACATGAACGCCGCCAAGGCGGCCGGCAAGGTCCGCATCGAGGGCAAGGACTACGTCATGGCCGACGGCGACGTCGTGGAGTTCCGCTTCAACGTGTAGAGCCGCAGGTAGAGCCTGATCAGTGGAGCAGGGTCGTTCTTACAGGCCTCTTACGAGCGGCGAGAGCACGGAGTGCCGGCCAGCGGACGGCGGTTGACTGGGACAACCCCAACCGCCACTCGAAAGGCACGGCTCATGAACACCACCCGCACATCGATCCTCGCGGCAGCCACCGCCGCGGCGGCTGCCGCGATGCTCGTCGGCGCAGCGGGCACCGCGCCCGCCGCCGTCCAAGCAACCGGGTCTCGGGCCGTCGTCGGGCACGTCTACGAGGCGACCAACGCGTCGGGGAACAATGCCGTCGCCGTCTTCGACCGCTACCGGGATGGCTCCCTGCACCCAGCCGGGACCGTCGCCACCGGTGGCGCCGGCGCCGGTGCATCGCTGCACTCCCAAGGAGGTCTCGTCCGTGACGGCCGAATCCTCTTCGTGGTCAACGCCGGTGACGACTCGGTGTCTGCCCTGGCGTCAACCGAGCACGGCCTCGTCCTGCGCGACCGGATCAGCTCCGGCGGCGATTTGCCGGTGAGCGTCACCGTCCGGGACGGAGTGGGCTACGTGCTCAACCAGGGCAACGACACCATCAACGGGTTCCGCTACGACGCAAGCGGTCACCTGAGCCGGTTGCCCGACTCCACTCGGCACCTGACGCCCAATCCCGCAGGTGGCACCACCGACGCGGCGCAGGTCTCCTTCACCCCCGACGGGCGCTCGCTCGTGGTGACCGAGAAGGCGGCCAACCGCATCGAGACCTTCGGCGTCGTCGGTGGCTCCGCCGCTCACGCGCGACCGCACGCCTCAGCAGGCACGACGCCGTACGGGTTCGACTTCGACCGGCGCGGGAGGGCCATCGTGTCGGAAGCCGTCACAGGGTCCGTCTCGTCCTACCGCGTTCGACCGTTCGGCGTGATCACCAGTGCCCTGCCGGACACGCAGCTGGCCGCCTGCTGGGTGGTCGTCGCCGGTGATCTGGCCTACGTCGTCAACGCGGCGAGTCCGTCGATCTCCTCGTACCGCATCGCCCCCGACGGCTCGCTCACGCTCGAGGCGGCAGTCGCCGCCACCACCGGTGCCGGCCCGACCGACGCAGCCGTCTCGCCCGACGGGAGGACCCTGTCGGTGCGACTCGGGGACGGGTCGGTGTCCTCGTTCGCGATCGGCGGCCACGGGCAGCTCACCCCCGCCGGAACCGCTGCCGGCACCGCATACGGCCCGGCCGGCCTCACCGCCGACTGACCGTTCGTCCGCGTCAGCAGGGTGTCCGCTCCACGAGCGGGCACCCTGCCCGGCACCCCGGAAGGCCCGAGCGGGCCCACACTCGCAGCACTAACCTTTGGAGAGGCCGGTCCGCAGTTCCCCTGCGGGGCAAGGAGCTGAGCGTGGCTGAGGTGCTCGTCGTCGACGACGACCAGACGGTGCGCGAGGTCGTGGTGTCCTACCTTCGGGCCGGCGGGCACGAGGTCACCGCGGTGGGCAACGGTGAGGCCGCGTTGTCGGCGATGCAGCGCCGTCGCGCCGACCTCGTGGTTCTCGACCTGATGCTGCCCGGGGTCGGTGGCCTCGAGGTGTGCCGGCGGCTGCGGGAGAGCACCGACGTGCCGATCATCATGCTCACCGCCCTGGGGTCCGAGTCCGACCGTCTGGTGGGGCTGCGGCTCGGGGCGGACGACTACGTCACCAAGCCGTTCAGTCCGCGCGAGCTGGCCCTGCGGGTGGATTCGGTCCTGCGCAGGGTGCAGATGGGCAACATGCGCGGGGCGCGCGTGAGCGACGGCACGCTCGTCGTCGACCCCACCGCGCACGTCGTGACACGGGACGGGCAACCCCTTCCCCTGACGGTGCGCGAGTTCGACCTGCTGCACTTCCTCGTGTCCCATGCTGGTGAGGTCTGGACGCGCGAGGATCTGTTGCGCGAGGTCTGGGGGTGGTCCTTCGGTGACCAGTCGACCGTCACGGTCCACGTCCGGCGACTGCGCGAGAAGGTCGAGGCCGACCCGACGCGGCCGACGCGGTTGCTGACCGTCTGGGGGGTCGGCTACCGATGGGAGCCGTCGTGACGCACGACCAGCTCGTCATCGTCCTCATCGCGGGCGGCTGGTCCCTGGCGATCGGGCTGATCGGCGCGCTGGTCGGCTGGCGCACGAGGCGCGCGCCGATCCAGTGGTCGGCATGGCTCATCGCCGCCGTCGCGATCGGCGGAGTCGTGGCCGGGGTCGTCGGCACGGCGCAGGCGATGTTCCTGTCCCGGCACGACCTCGCCGTCATCGTCCTCGTGTGCGCCGTCTCGGGAGCGGTGTCGATGGCGTTCTCCCTGCTGTTGGCCCGGACGCTCGTCAGCTCGACCCTCCGGTTGCGGGCCATGGCCGCCGAGCTCGGAGCCGGGGAAGTCGTCATGCCGACGGGTGCCGAACCGCGCGAGATCCGGGCGGTTGGTGACGAGCTGGCCCGGAGCGGCGACCTGCTGCGCGCTGCCCAGGCGCGCGAACGTCAGCTCGAGCAGTCACGGCGCGAGCTCGTGGCGTGGGTGTCGCACGACCTCCGGACACCGTTGGCCGGACTGCGCGCGATGGCCGAGGCGCTCGAGGACGGCCTGGCCCCCGATCCTGCCCGGTACCACCACCAGATGCTCAAACAGGCCGACCGCATGACGGCCATGGTCGACGACCTGTTCGAGCTGTCCCGGATCCACGCCGGCACTCTCAACCTCTGCGTACAGCCGTTGGCGCTGCGCGACGTCGTGAGCGAGTGCATCGCCGGTGCGAGCCCGGTCGCCGCTGCCGGGCGCGTCGTCATCGACGGCGAGGTCGGCCCGGACCTCGAGGTGCGCGCCGACCCCGACGCCCTGTCGCGGGTGGTGGGCAACCTCGTGATGAACGCGATCCGGCACACGCCCGCCGACGGCGCGATCCTCGTGGAAGGGCGCCGGGACGGCGCCGCCATCGAGCTCAGCGTCACGGACGCGTGCGGAGGAATCCACCCGGACGAGCTCGAGCGCGTGTTCGACGTGGCCTGGCGAGGCAGCTCAGCCCGAACCCCGGAGACCGGGACCGGCGCGGGGCTGGGACTGGCGATCGTCCGGGGCCTCGTCGAGGCGCACCGGGGGACCGTGAGCGTGAGCAACCACGGGCCCGGGTGCAGGTTCCTCGTGCGGCTGCCGGCCTGACGCCAAACGCGAAACCCCCGACCGGGTGGTCGGGGGTTTCGCTCGGGACCGAAGTCACCGGAGGTGTCTTGGGGTCAGATGCCCTTGACCTTCTCGGCCTGGGGGCCCTTGGGGCCCTGCGTGACGTCGAACTCGACCTTCTGGCCCTCCTGCAGCTCGCGGTAGCCGCCGCTCTCGATGGCCGAGTAGTGAACGAAGACATCGGCGCCGCCGCCGTCCTGCTCAATGAAGCCGAAGCCCTTTTCGCTGTTGAACCACTTCACGGTGCCTGTTGCCACTGGTGTTGCCTCTTCTTGTCAGCGAGGCCTCCCGTGTGGAGACCTCAGGCTGCCGATGGTCACGACGAGCGCGACACGCGAACCTTCGCGCGGTGGCTCAGTCGAGCCGAGTCCGTTCGTACGTGGACTCGGACGGCAACCGGGACTGACGGTAGCAGCCGCCGGCGTCTTTGCCCCGGTCAACCGCGTTATGGGACAACGCCATGACCAGCGATATGGGAAGAGCGTGGGGCATCTGGCGGTTTTGCGTACCAGCGACGGACCCCGCCCTAGCCTTGACGCATTCGGGTCCAGGGTCGTCTCCCTCAAGGAGCGCAGAATGTTTGCTCGCGTAGCTGTTGTCCGGTCAGCCTTTGCCGGTGTCGTGGCTGTTGCGCTGGCGGTGGTGGCAGCAGCGGCGGCGCAGGCCGTCGTGCCGACCGCGCCGGCCCAGACGTGGGGGGTGAACGGGAGGGTGTCGGCCATCCTGCCCCTCCCGAGCGGCAGGGTGGTCGTCGGTGGGTCGTTCACGGCCGTGGTCGACAGCGTCGGGACCACCCAGTTCGCTGCCACCAACGTCGCCCTCTTCGATCCGGCCACCGGTCAGTTCGACTCGACCTGGCGCCCCAGCGTCAACGGTTCGGTGAACGCGCTGGCAACGGATGGCAGCAGGCTGTTCCTCGGCGGCACATTCAGCAAGGTCGGTGGCGTCAACCGGGACAAGCTGGCTGCCGTCACGCTGAGCAGCGGCGCGCTCGAGCCCGGCTGGGTGGGCCCCAAGCTCGACGGCCCGGTCGACGTCATGCGGCTCAGCGCCGGCGCGCTCTTCGTTGGCGGCAACTGGAACACCGTCACGTCGGGCACCACGACGTATGCCCAGGCGAAGGTGGCGAAGGTCAGCGCCTCGACCGGTGCCTTCGACACGGCGTTCCGGCCGACCGCCAACCCGACCCCGAGCGACGTCCCTCCGAGCGGGCGGGTCTGGGCGCTTCTCGTGCTGAACAACGGCAATGTCGTGCTCGGCGGGGACTTCGGGGACATCAACGGGGTGGCATCCACACGGCGAATCGCCGTCGTCGATCCCAGCACCGGCACCCCGGTTCGAGGCTTCCTGTCCAAGCCCAACAACGGCACCAGCACGGCGACCATCCTTGACCTCGCCACCGACGGCACCACGATCTACGAGGCCGTCGCGGGCAGCGGGGGCGCCTGCACCGCGGTCGACGCGGCCACCGGTGCCGTCCGATGGACGTGGCACTCCAACGGGAACATGCAGTCGGTCCGAGTCGTCGGCACCACCGTCTACTGCGGCGGACACTTCGGCGGAACCGCCTCGTTCGGCGACCAGACGCGCAACAAGATCGCCGCCGTCGACGCAGGGACGGGAGCCATCCTGCCGTGGGCCCCCGTCATCAACAGTGCCCTCGGGGTCTGGTCCATGGGATCCGACGCCACTCGGCTCTACCTCGGCGGCGACTTCACCAAGGCCGGCGGCGTGGCGCAGCAGCACTTCGCCATGTGGATCGACACCGCGTCGACGTCCGTCCCGGGAGCACCCGTGCTCAGCGGGACCGCGGGCGACGGCGTCGTGTACCTGAGCTGGCAACCTCCCTCGAGCGACGGGGGATCGACGATCCTGCGGTACAAGATCTGGCGCAAGCTGGCGAGCGCGACGACGTATCCCAACGCGGCGCTGGCCACCGTCTCCAGCGGGACGATCTACACCGACACGACAGTGACCAACGCAACCGCCTACTCGTACAAGGTGCTCGCCGTCAACGGTGTCGGTAGCGGCCCCTACAGCAACGAGCTCACGGTGACACCGGGGGCCACCGCCCCGGCGGCCCCGTCTGCGCCCTCGGCCCTGACCGCGACGTTGGACAGCTCGGGGGTCACGCTCAGCTGGACGGCGCCGACATCGCCCGGCAACCCCGCTCTCACGAGGTACGACGTCTACCGTGGCACGACATCGGGGCAACGCAGCCTCCTGGCCAGTGTGCCGGCAGGCACCACCACGTTCGGTGATGCCCTGCCCCCGTCAGGCACGACCTACTTCTATGCCGTGAGAGCGGTCAACACCGTCGGCTCCAGTCCCGACTCCAACGAGGTGAGCGCCGACAGCTCCTTGGTGGGTGCGCCGACCCAGCCCACCTTGAGTGCCACGACCGGGACCGCGAGCATCAACCTGTCATGGGTCGCGGGAGGCGGTGGCGGAGCTGCGGACAAGTGGATCATCCTGCGCGACAACGTCCAGCTCGCCCGGGTCACCGACCCCAACGCCAGGACCTACAGCGACACCACCGTCGTCTCGGGCACGACCTACACCTACAAGGTCAGGGCGGTGAACTCGGTCGGGAGCAGCCCCAACTCCAACCCGGTCACGGTGACGGCGCCCTAGCGTGGGCAGGCCCGGACGCCTGGTCAGGCCGACGGACGCCAGGGCTGATGGTGGGGCTCTTCCCAGCCCATCGCATGACGGTGAGAATGGGGAGGTGTTCATCACACCCGTGAGCGAGGACGATGCTGCAGGCGACCTCGCCGAGTACTACCGCACCCAACGTGCCGCGTGGGGCTTCCTGCCCAACTACGCCGCAGCGTTCTCGACCCGCCCCGACGTGGCGCAGGCCTGGAACGCGCTCAACGCGACGATCCGCGACGGCATGAACCGGCGCCGCTTCGAGATCGCCACCATCGCTGCCGCCCGTGCGGTCCGGTCGACGTACTGCACCGCGGCCCATTCGAAGTTCTTGAGGGACGTCTGCGCCGACGAGACCACGATGCGCTCCATCACCGAGCACCCCGACGGAGCGGCACTCGACCTGCAGGACCGCGCCGTCTACCAGTTCGCGGCGAAGGTTGCCGCGGACGCGGCCTCGGTCGGTGCGGACGACGTCGAACGCCTGCGGACCGTCGGACTCACCGACGAAGAGATCGCCGATGTCGTGTTCGCCGCCTCAGCTCGCTGCTTCTTCACTGCCGTCCTCGACGGGCTCGGCGCCCAGCTCGACGTCCAGACCGCGGAGACGTTCCCGGAGGCCCTGCTGAGCTCCATGGTCGTCGGCCGACCCGTCGCAGAACCGTGAGCAGCCGACGTCACGGATCCTGACGTCCTGACGCGACCGGGTCGGGGGCCGTGCTGATCGTGCACCTACGCCTCGTGCGGGTAGTCCTCGTCGTCCGCACCGGCCACCAGCTCGCGCTGCTCGAGCCGGTCCGCCTCGTCGGCCTCGTCGGCCTGGTCCGCAAGGGCCCCAGGGCCGGTGTCGGCGACGTCGACGATGGCCTCCTGGTCGGAGGGCGGTGGCGGGTCGACCGGGGCCTGCTGCTCGAGCCGGTCCGCCTCCGGGACCTCGTCGTGGCTGGGGTGCTGTGCGGTCACGGTCGTTCCTCCTCCGTCGCCGGCTGGTGCGCCCCGCTGCCGCCGTGGGCGCTCGCGGAGCCGCTGTGCCTTCGAACCCTGTGGTGCCAGCATCCCACGAGCCGTGCGTGAGGCCAGCGGAGACAAGGTCAGGTGTTACGCGTCGTCACCGGCCGCGAGCGCAGGTCGGGACTCAGCCCTCCGGGGGCAGCACGACGCCGAAACCCGCGATCGCCAACCGGAGCAGCACCTGACCCGGCGCGAGCAGGTCGGCGATGCGAGCGGCACTCAGCACCTCCAGCTCGGCGAGCCGGACGGCATACGCCTCCGGGCCGACGACGCGGGCCCGCTGGAGCTCCATGGTGTTGTGCCACACCTTCGTGCGGGCCTCGCGCAGGAACCGCGTCGACGCCGCGCGGTTGAGCGGCGTCAGCACCCGGTCGATCACGCTCTTGGCACTCTGGGCGCTCAGCTCGTCGTCCTCTGCCGCGACTCGGGCGGCGAGGACCCCGTCGATGCGCTCGTGGTCGCGCCGCCGTCTGTCGAGCAGGACCGGGTCGGTGAAGTCCGCGTCGCTGATGACACCGAGCAGAGCCTGCGGCAGGTCGTAGTTGATGTGGGCATTGATGCCGAGGAGCACCTGCCTCAAGGGCGGCAGGGTCGGGGGAGCGTCGAAGGCGAGACGCCAGGGCCGGGGCGCCCGATGCCGCGGGTCGCCCGCGAGGTCGGCCTCGAGCGCGTCGAGGTAGAGGTCGGCGAAGACGACGTCCCAGGCCTCCACCCAGCCAGGGTCCTCGAACGCGGCGGCCTCGAGGGCCTCGGCGACCGCCCGCGTCGTGCGCTGGTAGGTGGCGAGGAAGGTGCGCCGCGCCGCCAGCTCCCGGGGCATCGCCGAGAGGGTCGCGGTCATCCGGGTCAGGACGTCGTCGATGGTCCGCCCGCCCACGGCCTCGGTCATCGCGTTCTCCTCACGCAAGCCGTCCCTCGCTCCTATTCTGGAGCGAGAGTCGCACGGCGTCAGTCGAATCCGGACGTCGTCGCGCGGGGCGCTCCTGGTCGAGGAGGCCGGATGAGAGCACGGACGCCTGGACCGAGGTCCTTCGATGCCGTGGCTGTCGGACGGCGCGAGACGAACGCGTGGGTGGCCTACTACCGGCACGAGTGGGTGATGTTCCTGCGCGCCTCGGTCGGGATGGTGGCGGCCGGTTTCGGCATGAACCGTCGCGACACGCTCCGCGGGGCTTGGCTCGTCCTGCGCGCCAACCAGGCGTGGGCACCCTTCCCGGACAACGACCCTGACCGCGCACGCGAGCTGATGCGAGAGTTCTATGCGCTCGTTGCGAGCAGCAGCGGGCTCGACCTCGATCCCACCCGGGCGGCGGAGCTCGAGGTCGAGTGGTGGCGCGTGCACCGCGCGCACCAGCACGACGACGACGTGACGACCGAGGATCTGGTGGGTGCGCTCAGCGCCCTCTACGCCTACGTCTACGCCGTCGACCCGCAACGTGTCCGACTTGCTGCGACGAGGCGTGTCGAGGCCATGGACCTGTCGGACGCCTGGGTTCGGCGCGGCTGCTCGATGTCGGATCCGCTGCTGTCCCGAGAGCGCCGGGCGCTCGTCGCGTCGTATGCCGCGCTGCTCGACGCCGTCGACCGGTCGAGGACGTGAGCGTCCGTGACACCGGCCGCCTCGCCGTCCCCGTCCGCGGCCCTGGCCCAGCGTGACGACCGGGTCCTGCCCGCCACGCGGGCCCTCGCCGTCGTGCTCGTGCCGATCCTTCTCACGGCCTTCGTCATCCTCTACGGGTTCCCGGCCGACACCGGCCGCCTCTTCGCCTGGACCATCAGACCGGACCTGACCCCGATGGTGCTCGCTTCCGCCTACCTTGGCGGTGCGTGGTTCTTCATCCGGGTCGTGCGTGAGCGGCGGTGGGCCCGGCTGAGCGCGGGGCTGGTCTCGGTCACCCTCTTCGCCGCCCTGCTCGGCGTCGCCACGGTGATCCACTGGGACCGCTTCAACCACGGCCATGTCGCCTTCTGGCTCTGGGCCGGGCTCTACTTCACGGCCCCGTTCCTCGTGCTCGCCGTCTGGGTCGCCAACCAGCGCGTGGCCGCGCCCCCACACCCGGACGAGCTGCGCATCGGCCGGGTGGCCCGTGTCGTCGTCGCGGCCGGTTCCGGGCTGGCGCTCGTGCAGGGACTCGTCATGTTCGCGGTCCCGTCGGTGGTCATCCCCGTGTGGCCCTGGCTGCTGACCCCGTTGACGGCCCGCGTGGTCGGTGCGGTCTTCTGCCTGGGCAGCGCCGGTCTCGTCGTGCTCCGCGACAGTCGGTGGGTGCGCCTGAGGCTCATGGTCGAGGTCGAGGTGATCATGCTGACCTTGATGCTCGTCGGCGCGGTGCGGGCGCGCACCGACCTCTACACCGACCGCCCCCTGACCTGGCTGATGCTCGGTGGCTTCGTCGCCACGCTCGCGGCCTCACTGTGGCTCTGGCGCGCCATGGCGACGCGCGCTGAGGCCGGCTGAGTCACCTCGAACCGCAGGACACCGCCGAGCTCCCCGAGGCGAGTGGTGACGCGGTCGCGCGCTACCTCCGCGGACACGACGACGACCAGACCGGCCGCTGACGATCGAAAGAGCATTCCGTCCGCCCGGCGGCCCCGCCGAACGCGGACGGATCGCTCTCTCGATCAGGTAGGGAGTCCCCCGCCACGATCGAAAGCGCTGCGGTGACGTCAGGCCGTCCGCCGTGCGGTGACGAGGAGGTACTCCCAGCCCATCCGTCCGTCGGCATCGAGGTGCCCGCGGGCCAGGTCGGCCAAGGCCGTGTCGAGGGCGGCGACCTTGTCAGGGTCGTCGGCGATGCCACGGTAGGTGGCGATCGTCGGACCGTAGGTGCGCTTGAAGAAGTCGCGGAAGTCCTCCGGACGGTCGAAATGCACTGGGAGCGAGCGCTTCTCGGCCGTGAAGCCCTCGACGCGGTCGCGGAGCAGGTCGCGTACGTGCGCCTCGTCGCCCCACAGCGGCGGGGGCTGGGCGCCGGGAGGCGGCGGCGCGGCATACGGCTTCATCGCCGCGAACATCTGCCCGATGAATCCCCCTGGGGTCCAGCTGGCGAGCCCGACGGTGGCCCCTGGGCGTGCGACGCGGACGAGCTCGTCCGCTGCCGCCTCGTGGTGCGGTGCGAACATGACGCCCACGCTCGACATGACGACGTCGAAGGATGCGTCGGCGAAGGGCAGGGCCTCGGCGTCGCCCTGCTGCCAGTCCACCGTGACCCCGGCGTCGGCGGCCAGTCGCCGCCCCACGTCGAGGAGCGCGGGCGAGAGGTCACAGGCGACGACGCGCGCCCCGGCACGTGCGGCCGGGATCGAGGCGTTGCCCGTGCCGGCGGCGACATCGAGGACGTCCTGGCCCGCCGTCACCCTGCAGCCGTCGACGAGGACCCGCCCCAGCTCCGGGATGATCTCCCGGGCCACGGCGGCGTAGTCGCCGAGTGCCCACATGGCGGCATGCCGGGTCTTGAGTGCAGCGTCGGCGGTGGTCTCCGGCGTCTGGGTGTGCGTGGTCATGCTGGTTCCCTCCATCGGTGGCGGGCCACGGTCTGGCCCGGAGGCCCACTGGGCCGTCCGTCTCCAGATTCCGCCGCCGCGGCTGCCGTCTCCAGTACACGTCGTGGACTGATGCGGTCCAGATCCGGGACCGATACTGGACGGTGGGGCGCGGCCCAGGACGGCTGCGACCGCCGACCGGAGGTGGGACATGGGACGACACGATCCCGGCGCAGGCCAGTACTGCCCGATCTCGCGCGCGCTGGACGTCGTGGGGGAGCGGTGGTCGCTGCTCATCCTGCGCGACATGATGACCGGCACGACGCGGTTCAACGACCTCGCGCGTGGCCTGCCGGGTCTCTCGCGCACGCTGCTGACCAAGCGCCTGCGCCATCTCGAGCGCTTCGGCGTCGTCGGGCGCTCGGGAACGCAGTACGTGCTGACCCCCTCGGGGCGGGCCCTCGAGCCGGTCGTCTTCGGCCTGGCGCAGTGGGGCGCCGAGTGGACGTTCGGCGACCCTCTGCCGGACGAGCTCGACGCGCAGCTGCTCGTCTGGTGGATGCACAGCCGTGTCGACACCTCAGGCCTCGTCGGCGAGCGTCACGTGCTCCACCTGCGTTTCGCCGACGACGCACGCCGCTTCTGGATCGTCGTCGAGCACGGCACCCCGTCGGTCTGCATGAGCGACCCGGGGTTCCCGGTGGACGTGACGATCAGCAGCGACGTCGCCTCGTTGTATGCCGTGTGGCTGGGCCGTCTGCCGCTGCCGGCGGCGCTCCGGTCTGGCCGTGTGCACGTCGAGGGGCCCACGACGATGACCCGCCGGCTCGACGAGGTGCTGCAGCTGAGCCCGGTGGCCCCGTTCGTCGCCGCCGCGAGGCGGGCGGCCACGGTCTGACCCCTGCAGGCCGCCAGGCCGCCCGACCGGGCGGTCAGGCGGTGAGGCGGTCAGGCGGTCAGGCGGGAGAGTCCCCACCCTCTCCCGAGGTGTCCAGGTCGGGCGTGACGGGAGCTCCGGCCGCAGCGGCAGGGGCTGACGGGGCGGCCGGGGGAGCGTCGACGTTCTCGGGGAAGTGGCAGGCGACCTGGTGCAGCGGCGCGAGCTCGACGAGCGGCGGCTCCTGCGTCTTGCAGATCTCCTGGGCCTTCCAGCAGCGGGTGTGGAAGCGGCAGGCCGGCGGCGGGTTGACCGGGCTCGGCACGTCGCCCTCGAGGCGGATCCGCTCGCGCTTGGTCCGGCGCTGCGTGTCGGGGACCGGCACGGCCGACAGCAGAGCCGTCGTGTACGGGTGCATCGGCCGGATGTAGAGTTCGTCGCGGTCGGCGACCTCGACGAGCTTGCCGAGATACATCACGGCGACGCGGTCGGACATGTGGCGCACCACCGACAGGTCGTGCGCGATGACGACGTAGGTCAGGCCGAACTCGTCCTGGAGGTCTTCCAGGAGGTTGATGACCTGGGCCTGGATCGACACGTCGAGGGCCGAGACCGGCTCATCGGCGATGATCAGCTTGGGCTTGAGCGCGAGGGACCGGGCGATGCCGATGCGCTGGCGCTGGCCGCCCGAGAACTCGTGGGGGTAGCGGTTGTAGTGCTCGGGGTTGAGCCCGACCAGCTCGAGCAGCTCCTGGACGGTGGCCTTGACGCCCTTCTCGGGCTTGATGCCCTGCAGGTGGAAAGGCGCCCCGACGATCGTGCCGACCGTGTGACGGGGGTTGAGCGAGCCGTAAGGGTCCTGGAAGATCATCTGGACGTCCCGACGCAGCGGACGCAGCTTGCCCGCCGACCAGTGCGTGATGTCCTCGCCTTCGAGCAGGATCGTGCCGGCGGTGGGCTCGAGCAGGCGCGTCAGCATGCGGCCCGTCGTCGTCTTGCCGCAGCCCGACTCGCCGACGAGCGACAGCGTCTCGCCTCGCGCGACGTTGAAGGTCAGGCCGTCGACGGCCTGCACCGCGCCGACCTGGCGCTGGAGCAGGCCCCGGCGGATGGGAAAGTGCTTCGTCAGGTCGGTGACCTGCAGCAGCGACTCGCCCGCCTGCTTCGACGCGGTCGGCTTGACGTGGGTGGTGGTCACGATGGGGCTCCTGTGCTGAGGTCTCGCGGCGCTCGACCGGGCGCGGTGGGGACGGACGGTGCGGGCATCACAGCGTCGGCTTGATGTCGTTCTCCCAGATGGTGGTTCGCTCCTCGCGGGTGAGGTGGCACGCGGAGTAGTGCCCCGGGTGCGTCTGGGCGAAGGGCGGCCGCTCGGTCTGGCTGAGGCCTCCGGTGCGGTCGGCATACGCGCAGCGCGGGTGGAAGGGGCACCCCGGCGGCACGTTGATGAGGCTGGGCGGGGCACCCTTGATCGGGCGCAGTCGCTCGGTGCGGACGCGGTCGAGGCGCGGCATCGAGCTGAGCAGACCCCACGTGTAGGGGTGCTGGGGACGGGTGAAGACGTCGTCCGCGGTGGAGTACTCGACCGCGCGACCGGCATACATCACCATGATGTCGTCGGAGAGCTCGGCGACGACCCCGAGGTCGTGCGTGATGAGGATGACGGCCGAGTTGAACTCCGACTGCAGGTCGCGGATGAGGTCGAGGATCTGCGCCTGCACGGTGACGTCGAGCGCGGTCGTCGGCTCGTCGGCGATCAGCAGGTCGGGGTCGCACGACAGTGCCATGGCGATCATCGCGCGCTGACGCATGCCGCCCGAGAACTGGTGGGGGTAGTCGTCGACACGGCTGGACGGCTGGGGGATGCCGACGCGGCCGAGCATGTCGATGGCGTGCTTCTTCGCGACCGAGGCGCTCACCTGGTTGTGGATCCGGTAGGCCTCGATGATCTGGTGACCCACCGTGTAGAAGGGGTGCATCGCCGAGAGCGGGTCCTGGAAGATCATCGCCATCCGCTTGCCGCGCAGCTCGCGCACCTGCTCGGGCTTGGCGCCGATGAGCTCGGTGCCGTCCAGCTTGACCGAGCCGGTCATGCGAACCGTGCCGGGTTTGTGCAGGCCCATGATCGACATGCTCGTGACGCTCTTGCCGGATCCGGACTCGCCGACGATCCCCAGCGTCTTGCCGCGTGCGACGTCGAACGAGATGCCGTCGACGGACTTGACGATGCCGTCGTCGGTGGGGAAGTGCACGCGCAGGTCACGCACCGACAGGAACGCGTCCGGAGCCGGCGCGCCGAGGCCCCCGATGCCGTCGAGCGCGTTCGCCGGCCGGGCGGCGCCCTTGGCCCCGCGGCGGGGCTGGTCGTCCGGCCGGCTGGTCGTGTCGTTGGTGGACTGGCTCATGAGGTACGCACCCTTGGGTCG
This sequence comes from Terrabacter sp. 2YAF2, assembly GCF_052114705.1. Classification (NCBI taxonomy): domain Bacteria; kingdom Bacillati; phylum Actinomycetota; class Actinomycetes; order Micrococcales; family Intrasporangiaceae; genus Terrabacter; species Terrabacter sp. 2YAF2. The sequence goes on along the minus strand of NZ_JBFRFG010000013.1, from coordinate 68,986 downwards.
ACGACGGCGTAGAGGAGGTCAACGACGAGGTTGGCCACGATGATGAAGCCGGCACCGAGGATCGTCACCCCGAGGACCTTGGGCAGGTCGTTGTTGGCCACGGCGTCGACGGCGTACTTGCCGATGCCGTTGAGCGAGAACGTCGATTCGGTGAGGATGGCGCCGCCGAGCAGCAGGCCGAGGTCCAGGCCGAAGATCGTGAGGATCGGGGTCAGCGCCGCACGCAGTCCGTGGCGGACGACGACGTCCCGCTCCTTGAGCCCCTTGGCGCGCGCGGTGCGGATGTAGTCCTCGTTCATCGTCTCCAGCATGCCCGCGCGGGTCAGTCGCGCGTAGGCGGCGGCGTAGAGGAAGGACAGCGTGATCCACGGCAGGAGCAGGTCGTAGGCCCACTTGGCGGGGTTCTCCTGGAACGGGGTGTAGGACCCGCCCTGCGCGGTCCAGCCGAGGCCGTAGCTGAAGATCGACAGGGCCAGCAGACCCGTGAAGAAGATCGGCAGGGAGACGCCCGCCAGCGCGACGCCCATCGCGGTGCGGTCGAGCGGACTGCCACGTTTGAGCGCCGAGACGACGCCGGTGGCCACGCCGCCGAAGAGCCACAGGACCGCGGCGCCGGCGGCGAGCGACAGCGTGACGGGCAGGCGGTCCAGCAGGTCGGGCAGCACGGGGTTCTGCGTGATGAAGGAGTAGCCCAGGCAGGGCGCGGGGCAGGACTCGACCGATGCGCCGGTGTTGTACTCCGACCCGACGACGAGGCCCTTGGCGAAGCGGCCGTACTGGACCCAGATCGGGTCGGTGAAGCCGAGCCGTACGGCTGCGGCGTGGATCTGCTCCTGGCCGGCGCTCTTGCCGACGTAGCGCGAGGCGAGGTCGTCGGCGGTTGCACCAGCGATTCGCGGGAGCAGGAAGAAGATGGCGAAGGTGATGGCGCTCACGACGAAGAGCAGCACGATGGCGCTGATCAAACGCCGAATCATGTACGTCAGCAAGGGATTCGGCCGGACGCGGTGGCGGTGGGACGAACATCGTCCCGCCGCCACCGGTCTGCGCCTTCACCTACTTTCGGGTGGGTTGGGGCAGGGTGCGGCGAACTGCTGGTGGTGCTACTGCTTGACGCCCATGGCGGCGTAGTCGTACATCGTGAAGCCGTCGTTGACGAAGACGTTGGTGATCGTGTCGGGACGGAAGAGCAGGCCCTTCGACCAGACACCCGGGATCACCGCAGCGGCCTCCATGACGGACTTGTCGACGTTGCCCCAGATGGCCTCACGCTTCGTGATGTCGTTCTCGGCCATGGCCTGGTCGATGCCCGCGTCCACCGCCGGCACCTTGATGCCGAGGTTGGTGTTGCCGGACGGGCGGATGACCCGGCTGTCGACGATCTGCGAGAGGAAGCCGAAGCCGTCGGGCCAGTCAGCACCCCAGCCGTAGACGATGATGCCGAGCTTGTTGGCCTTGGCGTAGTCGGGCTTGCCGGCGTAGAGCTTCGTGTAGTCGGCCGTCGGGTAGGCCTTGATGTTGAGCTTGATCCCGACCTTGGCGAGCGACTGCTGCAGCGACTCGGCGGTCGCCTTCTCCTTCGGGCGCTCCGCGCGGTAGGAGATGTTGGTCTCGAAGCCGTTCGGCTGGCCGCACTTGGCGAGCTCGGCCTTGGCAGCGTCGGGGTCGCCCTGCGGCTTCGCCTTGAAGTTGTAGAGGTCGAAGTCGGCGTGACCCGGCACGCTCGGCGGCATGAGGCTGGTCGCGATCGCGCCACCGGTGTTGCCACCGTAGGCCCGCTGGTAGCCGGTCTTGTCATAGGCCAGCACGACGGCCTTGCGGCAGTCGATGTTGTCGAGCGGCGCGACGTCGCTGTTGAGGACCGAGAACCACGTGCGCGCGGCCTGGGCGTTGTCGGTCTTCGCCTTGAGGGTCGGGTCGGCGAGGATCTTGCCCTGCGACTCGGCCTGCACACCGGTGCCGGCGATGTCGACGTCGAGGCCGCCACTCTGGAGCCGGTTGTCGACGTCTGCGGCGTTGAGACCGAGCTCGACCGTCAGCTTGTCCGGTAGGGCCTTGCGACCAGACTCGGGGTCCGTCGCGGGGTCGTAGTTGGGGTTGCGGTCGAGCTCCATGTTCTTGCCCTGTGAGTAGGACACGAACTTGTACGGACCGCTCGAGACGACGTGCTCCTTGTACTTCGTGCCGGTGTCCTTGGCCGCCGGAACGGGAGCCGTGGCGGGCAGCTGCGCGAAGTAGTCGAAGCCGGAGAAGCCCGTCTTCAGCTTGAAGACGATCGTCTTGGCGTCGGGCGTCTCGATGGACTTCAGGTCGTCGAGGTTCTTGTCCTTGTAGACCGAGTAGCCGGAGGGGATGTCGGCGAGGAAGTCGTTGAAGTACGTCGGGCCGTTGGGGAACGTGTCCTTGTCGAGCTGGCGCGCGACGGCGTACTTGATGTCCTTGCTCGTGATCGGGGAGCCGTCCTCGTACTTCAGGCCGTCACGCAGGGTGTAGGTCCACGTCTTGTTGCCGTCGCTGGGCTTGCCGAGGCTCGTGGCGAGGTCGGGCACGAGCTTGGCGCCCTCTGCTCCGGGGGCCGCCTTGAAGACGACGAGGGTGCGAGCGTAGTTGCGCAAGAAGTTCCACGAGAGGCCGTAGTACGTGTCACCAGGGTCGACGGAGTCCCAGTCGCCGGCCATCCCGAAGCGGAGCGTCCCGCCCTTCTTGTCGGAGGCGTTGTAGATCTTGCCGATCGCCGCGTCCGCCGTTGGTGCGGCAGAACCACCGCCGCCCCCGGTTCCGTTCGAGCCGTTGGAGCCATTGCTGGCGCTTCCGCCACAGGCGGAGAGTCCCAAGGCCAGAGCGGCCGCGGCTGCGACCGCCATCATGCGGGTGTTCTTCATGGGTGAATGCGCTCCTTGCTTTCGGTCGAGCGAGACAGCAGGTCGCGGAGGTTACCGAGACCGTGGGTCGAGGGCGTCACGCAGACCGTCCCCGAAGAGGTTGAAGGCCAGCACCGTCACGAAGATGGCCAGGCCCGCCGGCAGCATGAACCAGGGGTCGATCTGGTACCACTTCGCGGCGTCCGCCAGCATGCCGCCCCAGGTGGCGCGTGGGGCCTGCACGCCGACCCCGAGATACGACAGGGCCGCCTCGAAGAGGATGTTGCTCGGGATGAGCAGAGTCGCGTAGACGAGGATCGGCGCGACGAGGTTGGGCAGCAGGTCCTTGCGCAGGACGTAGGGCGCCTTGGCCCCCATGATGCGGGAGGCGTCGATGAACTCGCGCTCGCGCAGCGACAGGGTCTGGCCGCGGACGATGCGGCCGATGTAGGGCCAGTTGAAGAAGCCGATGATGAAGACGATGACGGCGATGCGCAGGGTGTCGCCCGACAGGCCGAAGGAGTTGTCCGGGATGACGCCGACGAGGGCGAGGGCGAAGACGATCAGCGGGAAGGCCAGGAAGATGTCCATCAGGCGGCTGATCGTCGCGTCGACGGCTCCGCCGAAGAAGCCCGCGACGACGCCCATGACGGTCCCGATGACGACCGAGAGCAGGGTCGCGAGGAACGCGATGAGCAGCGAGATCTGCGAGCCGTAGAGGATGCGACTGAACAGGTCCCGCCCGTTGACCGGCTCGAGACCGAAGAGGAAGTCCCGGGAGACGCCGCCGAAGGGTGCCGTGGGGACCTGGAGGTCCGGGTCGATGAGGTCCTGGTGGAACTCGTTCGGTGGGTGGCCCAGCACGTTGACGATGAGGGGCGACAGGATCGCGACCACCACGAGGAACACCACGAAGAACCCGCCCGCGAGCGCGATCTTGTCGCGCTTGAGGCGTGCCCAGGCGATCTGGCCGAGCGAACGCCCCTCGATCCGCTTCTCGCCCTCGAGCACTGCCTCTGGTGCCACTGACGCGGCTCCGGGCTCGGTCTCCAGTGGAGTGCTCATGGGTGCCGTCACCTCCGGGTCATGATTCGTGCCGGAGACCGGGTCGGCCCTCCAACATGCTTCGCAGCAGCCGCAACCTATCGCCCCCATGACTGCGCGCCCCATCATTCAGCGGCATGTCACGCTCAGCAACCGACTTGGCCGAATCGTGACGCGGTGGAGATCTTTCGGCGTCCTGCCCCGCGGGACCGGAAGATCGCCCGCACCGGACATTCCTCCCAGCAGGCGTTCAGGCACGGCCCCCGGGGCTGTGGCTACGCGTCCGTCTCGTCGTCGAACCGACCGAGGACGCGCTCGAGCAGGTCTTCCATCGTCACGAGCCCGACCGGCGTGGAGCCGTCGTCCACGAGGACGAGCTGGGCGTGCTGGGCCCGCATCACCGACACGGCGTCGAGCAGGGAGAGCCCCGCGTCGACGTGGACCACCGGCGTCGTGACGGTCGTGACAGGGGCTGCGGGGGCGGCACGCAGGATGTCGCGGACGTGGGCGATGCCCACGGCGTCGTCTCCCTCACGGACGACGAGCCTGGAGCGGCCGCTGTCTCGCGAGACGGCCTCCGCCTCGGCGCAGGTGGTGGTCGTGGCGACCGCGACGAACGCCTCGACCGGGACGACGACATCGGTCAGCGGGGTCGTGTCGAGGTCGATGGCGCCAGCGAGCACCCGGTGCTCCGGCTCGGCCAGCAGGCCGTGGTCCTTGGAGCTGGCAATGAGGAGCTGGAGCTCCTTGGGACTGTGCACCTGGCCGAGCTCGTCCTGCGGTGTGACGCCGACGAGGCGAAGGCAGCCGTTCGCCATGGCGCCCAGCAGGCTGAGCGCAGGGCGCATGACCCACGCGAACCCGCGGAACGGCAGCGCCAGCAGCACCGCCGACCGCTCGGGGTGGGCGATGGCCCACGACTTCGGGGCCATCTCGCCGACGACCATGTGCAGGAACACGACGATCGCCACGGCCAGCACGACCGAGACGACGTATGCCGCCGCGTCCGGGACGCGGACGAAGGTGAACACCGGCGTGAGCAGCTCGGCCACGGCGGGCTTGGCCAGGGACCCGAGGCCCAGCGTGCAGAGCGTGATGCCGAGCTGCGCGCCGGCCAGCATGAGCGACAGCTCGCGACTGCCGCGCACGGCAGCCCGTGCCGCCACGCTGCCGCGCTCGGCGAGGACCTCGAGGCGGTGCCGCTTGCTGGCCACGAGGGCGAACTCCGCAGCGACGAAGAAGGCGTTGAGGACGAGGAGCAGGAGGGAGACCAGCAGGGCGGTGGTCATCGGCCGGCCTCCGTCCCGGCGTCTGCCGCGCGGTCGGTGTCGAGCGCCTGGAGATCCGACATGAGGTCGAGCACCTCGACGCGCACCGACGACGGGACGTGCCGCTCCACGGCCTCGACGGTGAGGCGCACCGACACCGGCAGGTGCCGGCTCTCGGGCTCGTGGTGGTGCTCGCGCGCGTCGACGGGTTCGCCCGGGAGGGACTCGTCCTTGCTGCCATCACCGTCGCCGGGGTGACGGTCCGGCGCGGTCTCGCGGCGCGCCACGAGGTGCACCTCGTCACCAACGAGGGCGGTGCGCCCGAGGTCCGCGAGGATGAGCCCGCTGATCGTCGAGTACTCGTCGCTGCTCTCGAGTCGCAGGTCGGTGGCGGTGTCGAGCTCGTCGAGCCGCAGGTGCCCGGGCACGCTCCAGGTGTCAGGGGAGGTTTCGACGACGCCGGGCTCGGGCCCGTCGTCCTCGTCGAGGATCTCACCGACGACCTCCTCGGCGATGTCCTCGAAGGTGACGATGCCGGCGAAGCCGCCGTGCTCGTCCACGACGACGGCGAGCTGCCGGTGGTCGGCCCGGATCTGCTCGAGGACGCGGGGGAGCGGAGCGCTCGTCGGCACGACGGTCGGGTCGGACACGACCGAACCGACCGTGGTCGTCGCGCGGCGGTCCGGTTCGACCGCGAGCACCTCGGCGATACCTGCGACACCGACGATGTCGTCGCCGTCGCGGCCGGTCACCGGGAAACGCGACCAGCCGCTGTCGAGCAGGCCGACGAGGTCGGAGACCATGGCGTCCGCGTGGACCGTCGTCACGCGCACGCGCGGCGTCATGACGTCTCCGGCGTCGAGCTCGCGGAAGCGCAGCCCACCCTCGAGGACGTCGGACAGGTCGTCGTCGAGCAGGCCGCCGGCGTGCGACTCGTCGATGATGCGGGTCAGGTCCTCGGCCGTGGCGCCCTGCTCGAGCGCCTCCACCGGTTCGATGCCGACCGTGCGCAGCAGGGTCGTCGACGCCCGGTCGAAGAGGCGCACGAGAGGTCCGGCGAACCTCAGGTACACGAGGGTCGAGCGGCTCAGCGACCGGGCGAGCGGCACGGTGCGCGCGATGGCGAGGTTCTTGGGCGCGAGCTCCCCGAAGACCATCTGCACGACGGTCGAGAAGACGAGGACCGCGGTGACCGAGAGGCTGAGGCGGGCGGCATACGACATCGAGGGGTCGAGCAGCTCGGCGATCCCGACCCCGACGAGGGGCTCGGAGACGTAACCGACGAGCAGGGCGGTCACCGTGATCCCGAACTGTGCGGCGGACAGGGTGAAGGACAGCTGCGACGTGACGCGGAGGGCGCGCTGGGCGGAGGCGTCACCGTCGTCGGCAAGCTGCCGCAGGGCGTTCCGGTCGACGGCGACGTAGGCGAACTCCTGGGCCACGAAGTAGCCCGTCGCCGCCGTCAGCGCGAGGATCAGCACGATCCCGAGGCCGATGCCCAGGGCGGTGCTCATGCGGTCACCACCCGGGTGGGCAGGCGGTGGGTCAGGGGTGGCCGGACAGGGTCCGGCCAGGGACTATGGCCCTCCCGGGACTCGGCGCGCGAGTCGGAGCGTGAGCGGGATCGCATGAGGCGATCCTAAGTTACGGGTGGGACCCGTCCTTCCGCGCGACGTCAGGTGGTCGCGGCGGCGCCCTTCCGGGCGGCCTCCTGGCTGATCTGGTGCGCGAGCTCGACGTCGAGCTGGGTGAGGCCACCCTCGGAGTGCGTCGAGAGGGCGAAGGCGACGGTGCGCCACCGGATGTCGATGTCGGGATGGTGGTCCATCGTCTCGGCCGCGGCCGCCACCTCCTGGACGAGCGCGATCCCGGTGAGGAACGCAGGAGCCTCGAAGGAGGCCCGGATGGTGTCGCCGTCACGCGTCCAGTCGGGCAGGTCGCCCAGCTGGCGCTCGATCTCCTCGTCGGTCAGCCGTCGTGTCATGCAGTCCAGTAAACGCCCCGCCGTGCCCGCCCGGCCCGTCCGGACGCTCCGCTGTGGCACCATCGGGGGCGCCATGAGCAGCACAGACCTCCGCCCGCACCCGGTCCGCCTCGTCGTGGGGGCGGCCGTTGTCGACGACCTGGAGTGGCCGACCCGGCTCCTGGCGGCGCGGCGCACCGAGCCCTCGGCCCTCGCCGGCGGCTGGGAGCTGCCCGGCGGCAAGGTCGACGACGGCGAGTCGCCCCTCTCCGCCCTGCACCGGGAGCTGTTCGAGGAGCTGGGGGTGCGCGTGCGCCTCGGCGCGCACGTGCCCGGCCCCCAGCCGGGTGCGACGTGGCCCCTGGGCGATCGGTACGAGATGCTGGTGTGGATGGCGGAGGTCGTCGAGGGGACGCCCGAGCCCCTCGAGGACCACGACGAGCTGCGCTGGCTGGGGCTCGAGGAGCTGCGCTCCGTCGCGTGGCTGCCCGCCGACCTGCCCATCGTGGAGACGCTCGCGGCGATGCTGCGGTGACGCCCCGCTCGGGAGTCGACCGCCCGTGTGCACCCACGACGAACACCCACGACGACGTGGTCCGAACCACCCTCCAAACCCTGAGAGACTGTTCCTCATGCCCATGAAGACCCGCGCGGACATCCGCAACGTCGCCATCGTCGCCCACGTCGACCACGGCAAGACCACCCTCGTCGACAAGATGCTCTGGCAGTCCGGCGCGTTCGGCGAGCACCAGCACGTCGACGAGCGCGCGATGGACTCCGGTGACCTCGAGCGCGAGAAGGGCATCACGATCCTCGCGAAGAACACCGCGGTGCACTACACCGGCAAGGCCGCCCAGGACCGCGGCCTGACCGAGGGCGTCACCATCAACATCATCGACACCCCCGGCCACGCCGACTTCGGTGGCGAGGTCGAGCGCGGCCTGTCGATGGTCGACGGCGTCGTCCTGCTCGTCGATGCGTCCGAGGGCCCGCTGCCCCAGACCCGTTTCGTGCTGCGCAAGGCGCTCGCCGCGAAGATGCCGGTCATCCTCTGCATCAACAAGGTCGACCGCCCCGACTCCCGCATCGCCGAGGTCGTCGACGAGGCGTACGAGCTCTTCATGGACCTCGACGCCACCGAGGAGCAGATCGACTTCCCGATCGTCTACGCGTCGGCCAAGGCCGGCCGTGCCTCGACGGAGCGCCCCGACAACGGCGGCCTCCCGGAGGGCGAGGACCTCGAGGCCCTCTTCGAGACGATCCTCGAGACGATCCCCGCGCCGACCTACGACGACGAGGCGCCCCTGCAGGCCCACGTCACCAACCTGGACGCCTCCAACTTCCTCGGCCGCCTCGCCCTGCTCCGTGTCTTCAACGGCACGATCAAGAAGGGCCAGCAGGTCATGTGGTGCCGCCACGACGGCTCGCAGCAGCGCGTGAAGATCACCGAGCTGCTCATGACCGAGGCCCTCGAGCGCAAGCCCGCCGAGGAGGCCCGCCCCGGTGACATCATCGCCGTGGCCGGCATCCCCGACATCACCATCGGCGAGACCCTCGCCGACCCCGAGAACCCGGTCCCGCTGCCGCTCATCACGGTCGACGAGCCGGCCATCTCCATGACGATCGGCACCAACACGAGCCCGATGGTCGGCCAGGTGCGCGGCTCCAAGGTCACGGCCCGCATGGTCAAGGACCGCCTCGACAAGGAGCTCATCGGCAACGTGTCGCTGCGCATCCTCAACACCGAGCGTCCCGACGCGTGGGAGGTCCAGGGCCGTGGCGAGCTGGCCCTCGCCATCCTCGTCGAGCAGATGCGCCGCGAGGGCTATGAGCTGACCGTGGGCAAGCCGCAGGTCGTGACGCGCGAGGTCGACGGCAAGGTGCACGAGCCGGTCGAGCGCCTGACGATCGACACCCCCGAGGAGTTCCTCGGCGCGATCACGCAGATCATGGCCGCCCGCAAGGGCCGCATGGAGCAGATGACCAACCACGGCACCGGCTGGATCCGCATGGAGTTCCTCGTGCCGAGCCGTGGCCTCATCGGCTTCCGCACCGAGTTCCTCACCGAGACCCGGGGCACGGGCATCGCCCACCACGTCTTCGAGGACTACGAGCCGTGGTTCGGCGCCATCACGACCCGCACGAGCGGTTCGCTCGTCTCCGACCGCAAGGGCGTCGTCACCTCCTACGCCATGGTCAACCTCCAGGAGCGCGGCACGCTGTTCGTCGAGCCGACGACCGAGGTCTACGAGGGCATGATCGTCGGCGAGAACTCCCGCGCCGACGACATGGACGTCAACATCACCAAGGAGAAGAAGCTCACCAACGTGCGGGCCTCCTCCTCGGACAACTTCGAGAAGATCGTTCCGCCCCGCAAGCTCAGCCTCGAGCAGAGCCTCGAGTTCTGCCGCGAGGACGAGTGCGTCGAGGTGACGCCCGAGTCGGTCCGCATCCGCAAGGTCGTCCTCGACGCCGGTGAGCGCGCCCGCACCGCGTCCCGCGCGCGTTCGGCGGCGAAGGCCGAGGGCTGACCGAGCGGTGCCTGTCGGAGGGCGAGGCGTGGTCCGTGGGCTGACCAGGTCGGTCGTCGCCGGGTGCGGCGCTGCCCTCCTGGCGGCGGCCGCAGCCGCGTGCACGGGCTCGGTCGAGTCCGGCGGCACGCAGGCGACGCTGGGCGACGCCCCGCCGGTGTCGAACGGGGACGCCCAGCGCGGCGGCTCCCTGCAGGTGCTGGTCGCGGGCACGGTCGCGACGTGGGACCCGCAGCTGATGTACGTCGGGCCGGAGGCGTTCTTCGCCCAGCGCACCTTCGCCCGCGGCCTCACGGCATACGGCACGGGGGCCCACCAGCGCGACATCCTGGGCGACCTGGCCACCGACGCCGGCACGCCGAGCGATGGCGCCCGGACGTGGGCGTTCACCCTGCGTCCGGGCCTGACGTGGCAGGACGGCTCGCCGATCACGTGCGGCGACGTGCGTCACGGCGTGGCGCGCACCTTCGACCGGCGCACGCACATCGGCGGCACGAACTACGCGAGCTTCCTGCTCGACATCCCGACGCAGGTCACCCCCGAGGGCCTGGAGAAGCCGGTCTACGCCGGCCCCTCCGACAAGGCGCACGAGGCGGACTTCGAGCGAGCCGTCTCGTGCAACGGCCGCACCATCACCTTCCGGCTGCGGGACTCCGAGCCCGACTTCCCGCGCATCGTGGCGCTCCCGGAGTTCGCACCGCGCAAGGCGTCCGCCGACACCACGAGCGACAAGGCGTCGTATGCCGTCATGTCGAGCGGGCCCTACCGACTCAAGGAGCCGTGGGTGGTCGGTCAGGGCGGCACCTTCGTGCGCAACGAGCACTGGGACCCACGCACCGACCCCATCCGCCAGGCCTACCCCGACGAGATCCACGTCTCCTCGGGGCTCGGGGAGACCGCCGTCATCCAGCGACTGCTCAACCAGCAGGACGACGACGCCTACGCCGTCTCGTGGGTGCAGGCCAGCCCCACGCTGCGCAACCAGGCGGGGACCGGGCTGCAGGCACGGCTGACGTTCCCCTACACGGGCAACGTCGACTACCTCGCCGTCAACATGCGCAGCAAGGTCATGGCGGACCCGGCCGTGCGCAAGGCCCTCGAGCTGTCGACGAACCGCGCGACGTACGTGACCGCCACGGGTGGTGAGGGCGCCGGGACGCCGGCGTGGTCGATCCTGTCGCCGACCGTCGACCCCACGTCGGTGACGCCACCTCCGGGCGCCCGTGTCGAGGGCGACCCCGAGGGGGCCCGCCGGATCCTCGAGCGGGCGGGGGTGAAGCTGCCCGTCCCGCTGCGCGTCGTCTACGCCCGCTCGGTGCTCGGCGACAAGGCGTATGCCGCCCTGGCCGCCGGGTGGGAGCGCGCGGGCTTCGACGTGCAGCTCACGGGCGTGCCGCCCGAGGAGTACTACGAGACGATCGAGAAGCCGACGTCGGTCGCCTCCTACGACGTCTTCCGCGGCGTGTGGACGCCCGACTGGCCCTCCGCCGGTGGTGTCCTGCCCGCGCTGTTCGACTCGCGCATCAACATCGACTCGTCAGGCCCCGGTCAGGACGTCGGCTACTTCAGCAGCGACGCCGTCAACGCCCTCATCGACAAGGCCGACGCCACGGCCGATCCTGCCGCCCGCGCGAAGGTGTGGGAGCAGGCGGACGCCGCGGTGCGCGGAGCGGGCGGCTACATCGCCCTCTCGGCGACCAAGGCTCTCTACCTGCACGGCTCGGGCGTCCAGTCCTACGAGGACCACCCGGTCGGCGGGATCGTCGACCTCGCCACGGTGGCCGTGCGCTGACCATCCCCGATCCGAGAGGCCCCCACCGTGCCGCGACTGCTCTTCGTCCACGCCCACCCCGACGACGAGACGCTGACGTGCGGCGTGACGATGGCCCACCACGTCGCTCGCGGTGACGAGGTCCACGTCCTCACCTGCACCCTCGGCGAGGAGGGCGAGGTCATCCCTCCCGGACTCGCCCACCTCGAGGGTGACCCGGACGACCGTCTCGCCCCGTACCGCCACGGCGAGCTGACCCGTGCGCTGTGCCGCGTCGGCGCGGTCATGCACGTGCTCGGCGAGGACCCCGGGACGGGTCGGCTCTCCCGCTACCGCGACTCGGGCATGGTGGGCTCGCCGGCCGCGGCACGACCCGAGGCGTTTGCCGCCGCGGACCTCGACGTGGCGGGCGGTCTCGTCGCCGACGTCATGCGCGAGGTGCGGCCCGACGTCGTCGTGACCTACGACGCGCACGGCGGCTACGGCCACCCCGACCACGTCCAGACCCACCGCGTCACGCGGCGGGCGCTCGAGCTGCTCGACGACACGGACCGCCCGGGCCGCGTCTTCGAGATCCTCACCCCGATCGGCTGGGCGCGGGAGGACCGGGCCTGGCTGCGCGGCGCCGACCCGGAGCGGCTCGACACCTCCGCGTGGTGGGCCGAGCAGGAGCTGGGGGCGGACCGGCCCGCGGCGCCGAGCCTCGTCGTCCCGGCGACCGACGACCCGTTCGCGCCGTCGGTCGTCGACGACGGCCGTGTCACCCACGCCGTCGTCGACGGGCCGGCGCGCGCAGTCCAGAACGATGCCCTGCGCGCCCACGCGACGCAGGTCATCGTCGCGAGCGAGGACGTGCACGCCCTGTCCAACCTCGTCGCGGCGCGGACCACGGGCCGTGAGGGCTTCCGTCGCGTCGACCCGTTGACCTGGGAGACGCTCGGAGGAGCCGTCGAGCCCGGCGAAGCCGGCCTGCTCGCCTGACTCAATCGAAAGAGCAATCCGTCCGCTCTCACCAATCGAAAGAGCAATCCGTCCGCTCTCAGTCCTGTGAGCCGTGCGCACCTGACGATCGAAAGAGCAATCCGTCCGCTCTGGAGGCCCGCCAGCCGGGTCGCTGGGCGGACGGATTGCTCTTTCGATCGGACTGGGGGCGCTCGGTGAGTCTCGGGCCCGTGGGCCCGCGCGGACGCTGAACAAGCGACCTCCAGTGCCCTTCAGTGTCGCGGCGCACCGGCGGCAGGACGGCTAGACGTTCGACCATGGCGATTCGGGGGTCACCTCTCGGGTTTGGTGACCGGCTGGCGTTACCGTCGTGCCACTCGATGTCCCCTTGCCCGGAGAGCCGATGGCCGACGACTGGTACGACGACACGCGCCCGGAGCGGCGCTCGACGCTGCTGCGCCTCTTCGTCGCTGCCGTCGTTCTCGGCGGAGGCTATGCCGGCCTGTGCGTGTGGTCCTCGGAGCACGTCCCGGCGACGGTGTCGGTGGGTGGCATCCAGATCGGCGGCATGACCCCCGAATCCGCCCGAGCAGCCATCGCGCGGGGCTCGCGCTCGCTGGTCGCGACGCCGATCGCGCTGGACGTGCCCGGGCGCGACAGCCCGGTGCAGGTGGTGCCGAGCGACGCCGGGCTCACCGTCGACGCCGACCGCTCGATCGACGGGCTCACCGGCTTCACTCTCGACCCCCGCGTGGTCTGGGGCCGGCTCACGGGCTCGGTCCGGGCGCCGTTGCTGACGAGCACGGACGACGACGCGCTGACCGCGTACCTCGACCGGATCGCGCCCACGGTGGCCGTGGCACCCGTCGAGGGCCGCGTGACGTTCCCGGGAGGTGCCGTAGCGGTCGACATGCCGGTCCCGGGGCACACCCTCGACGTGGCCGCGACGAAGCTGGCCCTCCGCAGGGCCTTCCCCGACTCGACCCAGGCCACGGCGGTCCTCCGTGAGGCTCCACCGCGGGTGAGCGGCGAGATGGTCGAGCAGGTCGCCGCCGAGTTCGGCAGCACGGCGATGTCCGCGCCGCTGACCCTGGTGTCCGGTGCCAAGCGGGTCCAGCTCCCCCCGACGGAGTTCGCTCCGTACGTGTCAGCCGTCCCCGACGACTCGGGCCGTCTGGCGCCACGTTTCGACGAGGCCGCCCTCGCCCGGTTGGTGGCCAGCAAGCTGCCCGTGACGACGCGCGCTGCCAGCAGCGCACGCTGGGAGTTCGAGACGGGCAACGGCAAACCCCGCCTCGTCCCGTCGGTCGATGGTCTCGCCGTCGACGAGGACGCCTTGGCCAAACGGGCTGTCGCCGCCATCTCCGGCACGAACCGGACGGTGGACGTGAGCGCCTCCGCGGCCCGGCCGCCGTTCACGACGGAGGACGCCCAGAAGGCGGGCGTCACCGATCTCGTCGTCGACTTCCTCTCACCGTTCCCCACGAACGACGCCACCCGCACGAACAACCTCGTCTTGGCTGCCAAGCGCATCAACGGCACGTACGTCCCGCCCGGAGGGACCTTCAGCCTCAACGGGATCCTCGGCGAACGCACCGAGGACAAGGGGTATGCCGACGGCACCGTCATCATCGACGGTCGCCTGACCCGTGGCACCGGCGGCGGCATCAGCCAGGTCTCGACGGTCGTCTACAACCTCGCCTACTTCGCCGGGGTGGACTTCCTCGAGTTCAGCCCACACGCGTTCTTCATCCCGCGCTACCCGGAGGGTCGGGAGGCCACGGTCTACTGGCCCACGATCGACAACAAGTGGAAGAACGACACCCCCCACGGGATGCTCCTGCAGACCTGGGTCGAGGGCGGCAACGTCCACGGGAGGGTGTGGAGCACCAAGACGTGGGACATCGCATCGGTCAAGGGTCCTCGTCGAAATGTCACGCCGCCCAAGACCATTCGCAACGACAGCCTGAAGTGCTACCCGCAAGAGGCCAATCCGGGCTTCGACGTGACAGTGACCCGACAGTGGCGGCGTCCCGGGTCGAGCGCGCTCGTCAAGAGCGAGCCCGTGACGACGCACTACGTCCCCGAGGACCACATCATCTGCACGAACCCGCAGGCGACTCCGCCCTGACGCGGGGCCACGACCGGCCACGACCGGCCACGACCGGCCACGACCGGCCACGACCGGCCACGACCGGCCAGCACCGGTCAGGCGGACGGACGGGTGAGGTAGGTGTACTCGTGGTGCACTCCGAACCCGAGTCCCTCCCAGAACGCCACGCCATCGGTGTTGTCTGCCGAGACCTGCAGGTAGATCGCCGGCATGTTGTTCTCGCGCGCCACCATGGCGACGGCCGAGACGAGCGTCGTCGCGAGTCCCTTGCGCCGGTGGTCGGGGTGCACCCAGAGGCCGAAGATGCCGGCCCAGCCCGGATGGATCGCCATGCGGGCCACGGCGACGACGCGGTTGCTGTCCGGGTCGTTCACCGACAGGAAGAGCTGCCCGTCGCTGCCCGTGAGGACGGCCTCCGTGGCGCCCGGCACGATCGAGCGCTGTTCGGCGTAGGCCTGGAGCCAGTCCATCTTCAGCTCGGCGTCGGCGACGACCGGGGCCGAGGCCTCGGTGAGGGGCGGGACCGCGGCGGACAGGCCCGTCATGATCACCACCCGCTGCCAGTCGTCGCGACCGCCGCCGACGGCATAGCCCCGGTCCAGCAGTGCGGCGGCAACGGGCAGCTCCTCGACGACGAACCCGCGCTCGCCGTGCACCTGGAAGACCGGCGGGCGGCCGCGGTCGGAGTACCACTTCTCGACGAAGTCGATGGCCTTGTCGAGGGGCAGGCTCGGGTCGCCGACGACGAGCGCCGAGTTGGCGCGCCCGGTGAATCCCTCCGAGGCGCGCAGCACCCAGTCGCCGAGGCCGCCGCGGTCGAGGGCCTGCCAGCCCTTGGCCATGAGCTTCTCGAGGTCGTCGGCCGAGATGCGCTCGTGGGCGCGACCAGGACGGCTCGCCGGCGGCGGCACGTCCTTGGCAGCGATGACGTCGGCACGGATGAGCTTGACCCGTTCCGTCTTCGTGTCGATGACGAGGAAGTCCTCGTTGCGGGCCACCAGCTCGCCGAGGAAGTCGGTCGCGCCGGCCTCTGCGCCCTCAGCCAGTCGGTAGCGCACGACGACACGGCTCCCCACGGTCAGCGCAGCGCTGAGCCGGTGCCCGACGGTGTCGGTGAGCTCGCCGGCGTCCTCGAGGGGCCCGCCTCGGGAGCTGGTCTCGGAAGAGCTCTCGGAAGAGCTCTCGGTGCCCGAATTCGGGTTGGTCTCATCGGTGGGGCCGTCGGTGGGCTCGCCGTTCATGTCCGGCATACTAGGCGGTGCAGCATCCGCTCCCGAACGCCTCACAGCAGGAGGTCCGCACCCCCATGACCTACGTCATCGCCCAGCCTTGCGTCGACCTCAAGGACCGTGCCTGCATCGAGGAGTGTCCGGTCGACTGCATCTACGAGGGCAAGCGCTCGCTCTACATCCACCCCGACGAGTGCGTCGACTGCGGTGCGTGCGAGCCCGTCTGCCCCGTCGAGGCGATCTACTACGAGGACGACGTCCCCGAGCAGTGGGCCGACTACTACAACGCCAACGTCGAGTTCTTCAACGACCTCGGCAGCCCCGGCGGTGCCGCCAAGCTCGGCGTCATCGACAAGGACCACCCCCTCATCGAGGCGCTGCCGCCGCAGGAACACGACGAGTGACCGTGCCCGGCGCGCCCGTGCGCGGGCTCGACCTTCCGGACTTCCCCTGGGACTCGCTCGCGCCGTACAAGGCGCGAGCGGTCGCGCATCCGGAGGGCATCGTCGACCTGTCGGTCGGCACCCCCGTCGACCCGACGCCCGAGGTCGTATGCCGTGCGCTGGCCGATGCGGCCGACGCACCGGGCTACCCGCTGACGGTCGGCACCGCCGACCTGCGTGCCGCGATCTGCGAGTGGTTCGAGCGCCGCCGCGGGGTTGCCGGGCTGACGGCCGACGCCGTCCTGCCGACGATCGGCAGCAAGGAGCTCGTCGCGTGGCTGCCGACGCTGCTCGGCCTCCGCGCCGGTGACGTCGTCGGCATCCCGGCCGTCGCCTACCCGACCTACGACATCGGGGCGCGCATCGCCGGTGCGACGAGCGTCGTCGCCCAGTCGCTGACGAGTCTCGGCCCGCTCACCGCTGCGACGACGCCAAAACTGTTGTGGCTCAACAGTCCCGGCAATCCCAACGGGCAGGTGCTGGGTGTCGAGCACCTCCGCAAGGTCGTCTCGTGGGCGCGTCAGCACGGCGTGGTCGTCGCGAGCGACGAGTGCTACGCCGAGCTCGACTGGCGCGAGGGGCAGGTCGGCACGGCGACGCCGAGCATCCTGCACCCCGACGTCTGCGACGGCGACCACACGGGCCTGCTCTCGGTCTACTCCCTCTCCAAGCAGTCCAACCTCGCCGGCTACCGCGCGGCGTTCGTGGCCGGGGATCCCGCGATCATCGGGACGATCCTCGAGGTGCGCAAGCACGCCGGCATGATCATGCCCACACCCGTCCAGCACGCCATGGCGGTCGCCCTGCGCGACGACACCCACGTGCAGGCGCAGCGGACGGCATACGCCAGGCGGCGTGAGCTGCTGCTGGCCGCGGTCGCCCGTGCGGGACTTCGGGTCGACCACTCCGAAGCCGGGCTCTACCTCTGGGCCACACGCGAGGAGGACTGCTGGGCAACGGTTTCCGAGCTCGCCGAGCGCGGGATCCTCGTCGCGCCCGGCTCGTTCTACGGAGCGGCCGGGAGCCGGCATGTCCGGATCGCCCTCACGGCGACCGACGAGCGCGTCGCCGCCGCCTGCTCCCGGCTCTGACGGCCGGCCTCCGGCGCCGATCGGCCGCATCCCCGGGCGGTGGTGCGGAACAGGCCTGTTTTCTCCGTCGACCCGACGCTGGGGTAACGTCGCTCGCGGATACGTCCGGCGAGTTGGGCCGGAGTTACAAGAGGCGGAGGAACAGTGACGAAGGCAGTGGACGCGACACTCAGGGTCGCAGACAAGGAACTCACGTTCCCGGGCGTCGGCGCGGTCGACGGCAACGACGGGCTCGGTGTTGGCTCGTTGCTCAAGGAGACCGGCCTCGTCACCTACGACGTCGGGTTCGTCAACACCGCGTCGTGCAAGAGCGCCATCACCTACATCGACGGTGACGAGGGCATCCTGCGCTACCGCGGCTACCCGATCGCCGAGCTGGCCGAGAAGTCGACGTTCGTCGAGGTCTCCTACCTGCTCATCTACGGCGAGCTGCCGACTCCCGAGGAGCTGACGCGCTTCGAGGACTCCATCCGTCGGCACACGATGCTGCACGAGGACCTCCGCGCGTTCTTCAACGGCTTCCCGCGCGACGCGCACCCGATGCCCGTGCTCAGCTCGGCGGTCTCGGCGCTCGGCACGTTCTACCAGGACAGCCTCGACCCCTTCGACCAGGAGCAGGTCGAGATCTCGACCGTCCGCCTCCTCGCCAAGCTGCCGACCATCGCGGCCATGGCGCACAAGAAGAGCGTCGGCCAGCCCTACATGTACCCCGACAACTCGCTGTCGTTCGTCGAGAACTTCCTGCGGATGACGTTCGGCTACCCCGTCGAGCCCTACGAGGTCGACCCGACCGTCGCCAAGGCCCTCGACCTGCTCTTCATCCTGCACGCCGACCACGAGCAGAACTGCTCGACCTCGACGGTGCGTCTCGTCGGCTCGGCCCACGCGAACCTCTTCAACTCGGTCTCGGCCGGCATCCACGCCCTGTCCGGCCCGCTCCACGGCGGCGCCAACCAGGCGGTGCTCGAGATGCTCGGCAAGCTCCACGAGTCGGGCGACGACCCGAAGAAGTTCATGGAGAAGGTCAAGAACAAGGAGGACGGTGTCCGCCTCATGGGCTTCGGGCACCGCGTCTACAAGAACTACGACCCGCGCGCCGCGATCATCAAGAAGGCCGCCGACGACATCCTCGAGAAGCTCGGCCAGAACGACCCGCTGCTCGAGATCGCCAAGGGCCTCGAGGAGATCGCGCTGGCCGACGACTACTTCGTCGAGCGCAAGCTCTACCCGAACGTCGACTTCTACACCGGCCTCATCTACAAGGCCATGGGCTTCGAGTCGAAGATGTTCACCGTGCTCTTCGCCATCGGTCGCCTCCCGGGCTGGATCGCCCAGTGGCGCGAGATGATGACCGACCCCGAGACGAAGATCGGCCGCCCGCGCCAGATCTACACCGGCGAGCCCGAGCGGTCCTACCCCGCCTGAGCCAACTGGCTCGCACCACGTCGCCCGGACTCCGGCCCGTCCCGCACCAGCGGGGCGGGCCGGACGCGTTTCCCCGCGGGGTGAAGGGGTGGGGCGCGGTCGGGCCCGGTCGTATGCCGTCCGTCTCAGCCGAGGTTGATCGTGACCGTCGTGCCGTCCGCCCCGGACGACCACCCGTCGTCGCCCGCCGAGCGCGTCCACGCGCGCTCGCCGATGGCAACCTTCGTGGCGCCGTAGAGGTCGGCGCGTGCCACCGCCCACTGGGCCACGGCCCACGCCGTCGTCGTGTCACGGGCGGTCACGGTCAGGTAGCGCTCGCCGGGGCGGACCGAGGTCACGCCCATCTGCTCGGCCAGATCGCTCGCGACGCGCTGAGGGGTCACGCTCGTCTTCACCGCGTCGAGCCGGCACTTGAGGCCGGCGGGGGAGTGGCCGGTCAGGTTCGAGGCGAGAATGCGGCCCTGCCCCTCGTGGTCACGGTAGGCCTCGGGGTAACCACTCTTCTGGACCCGCTGGGCGATCTTCGTGATGTCGGCCGTCTCGTAGCCCGGGTACTTCACCAGCGCGTCGTAGAAGGCGTTCGTCGCGTGCACGGGGTCGAGGATCTGCTCCGCCGTGCCCCAGCCCTGGCTCGGCCGCTGCTGGAAGAGTCCGAGGGAGTCGCGGTCGCCGTAGCGCAGGTTGCGGATCTTCGACTCCTGGAACGCCGTCGTGATGGCGATGGTCGCAGCGCGCGGTGGCATGCCGCGCTTGACCGACAGGGCTGCGATGAGCGCGGCGTTGCCGGTCTGCTCGGGGTCGAACGTCTCGGTGCTCCCCGCGGCAGTGATCGTGCACTTCGGACTGGCGACGCTCTGGATCAGGTACCGGGCACCGAACCAGCCGGCCGTGACGACGACGGCCAGCACGAGCAGCGCCGTGAGCCGGCGGCGTCGGCGTTGTGCTGCGGATCGTGGCCGGGAGTCGGCGAGGGTCGGGCCCGGTCGTTTGGTCGGCATGGGGTCTGGTCCTCAAGTGGTCCGGCTGCGGTCTGAACCGGGTCGGTCGGGGCAGGCGTTGGTGTCAGGCGGGGCGGGGTCGGTAGGTCGGTGTGCTTCCGTGTCAGCGGGTTCAGTCGTTGTGGTGGAGCGCGGCGTTCAGGGTGATGCCGGTGCCCTTGCGGTCGCGGGCCTCGACCGCACCGGTCACGCTGTTGCGGATGAAGAGCACGTTGCTCGACCCCGACAGCTCCTTGGCCTTGACCACGGTGCCGTCGGGCAGCGTCACCTTGGTGCCGGCCGTCACGTAGAGCCCGGCCTCGACGACGCAGTCGTCGCCGAGTGCGATGCCGATGCCACCGTTGGCACCGACCAGACAACGCTCGCCGATGCTGACGCGTTCCGTGCCGCCGCCCGACAGGGTGCCCATGATCGAGGCGCCGGCCCCGATGTCGGACCCGTCGCCGACGATTACGCCCTGCACGATGCGGCCCTCGACCATCGACGTGCCGAGGGTGCCGGCGTTGAAGTTGCAGAAGCCCTCGTGCATGACCGTGGTGCCGGCGGACAGGTGCGCCCCCAGGCGCACGCGGTCGGCGTCGGCGATGCGCACGCCCTGGGGCACCACGAAGTCGGTCATCCGCGGGAACTTGTCGACGCCGTAGACCGCGACGTGCTGGCCACGGGCGCGCAGCCGCATCCGGGTCTGCTCGAAGCCGTCGACGGGGCAGGCGCCGGCGCTCGTCCAGACGATGTTGGGCAGTGCACCGAAGACGCCGTCGAGGTTGATCGTGTTGGGCCTGACGAGGCAGTGCGAGAGCAGGTGCAGGCGCAGGTAGGCGTCGGGTGCATCGGCCGGCGGAGCATCGAGGTCGATCTCGACCAGACGGACCTCGGTGCGCACGCGGCGTGCCTCGTCGGTGCCGACGAGTGCGGCCAGCCCCTCCGGGACGGCCGCGTCGGCGGGACGCTCACCGACCGTCGGCTGGGGGAACCACGTGTCGAGCACCTGCCCGTCGTCCGTGATCGTCGTCAGTCCGTGACCCCATGCGTTGCGCTCCGACATGGCCGCAAGGATATGGGGCTGCGGGGCGGCCGTGAAACGGCGACCCGCGGCGCGGACGCCCTTGCTGCAGCACTTCCCCGGGTCCCTGCGGATAACCTTCCGCGTATGCCGTCGACCAGCCCCGCCGCCGACCCGACCACCGCGCCCGCTTCACGCGATGCCCGTGGTGCCGTCCTGGACCTATCCGCCGACGTCACGTCGCTCACCGCGGCCGTCTGCGACATCGAGTCGGTCAGCCAGGACGAGGCGCCCCTCGCCGACGCCATCGAGGCGGCCCTCCGGCCGCTGGCCCACCTCGAGGTGACCCGCGACGGCAACACGGTCGTCGCCCGGACCTCGCTCGGCCGCGACGAACGCGTCGTCCTGGCCGGGCACATCGACACTGTTCCCCTGACGTCGGTGCCCAACCTGCCCACCCGCCGCGTCGACGGCGAGCTGTGGGGGCGCGGCACCGTCGACATGAAGGGCGGCGTCGGCGTCATGCTGCGCATCGCCGCCCAGGTCACCGAGCCCAGCCGTGACCTCACCTTCCTCTTCTACGAGTGCGAGGAGATCGATGCGAGCTTCAACGGCCTCGCCCGCGTCGCCGACACCTCGCCCGAACTCGTGGCCGGCGACTTCGCGGTGCTGCTCGAGCCCACCAACGGCGCCATCGAGGGTGGCTGCAAGGGCACCCTCCGCGTCGAGATCGTCACCAAGGGCGTCGCTGCCCACTCGGCCCGGCCGTGGAAGGGCCACAACGCCATCCACGACGCCGGCCCCGTCCTGACGCGCCTGGCCGCCTACGAGGCCGAGACCATCACCGTCGACGGCCTCGACTACCACGAGGCGCTGCAGGCCGTCGGGATCAGCGGCGGCATCGCCGGCAACGTCATCCCCGACCGGTGCACCGTGACGGTCAACTACCGCTACGCGCCGGACAAGAACACCGAGGAGGCCTTCGCGCACGTGCGCCAGGTCTTCGAGGGCTTCGACGTGACGTTGAGCGACGCCGCCGACGGCGCCCGCCCGGGCCTGCACCTGCCCGCCGCCAAGGCCTTCATCGACGCGCTCGGTGTCACCGTCAACCCCAAGGAGGGGTGGACCGACGTCGCGCGCTTCTCGGCGCTGGGCATCCCGGCCGTCAACTTCGGTCCCGGCGACCCCAACCTCGCGCACATGGACGACGAGCGCTGCCCCGTCGAGCAGTACGTCGAGGCCGAGGCCGCCCTGCTGCGCTGGCTCGGCTGACCTCTCCGCATAGGGTGGCGCTGTGACCGACCACCAGCCTGCACCCGTCACACCAGGGAGTCCGTCCGAGAACCGGCGCCAGACCGGCCCGGTGATGCTGCGCCGTCAGAAGGTGCCCCGGACGACGACCGACCAGCGACTGCTCGAGGCCCGCCAGCCCAACGAGTGGCTGCACGCCGATCCCTGGCGGGTCATGCGCATCCAGTCGGAGTTCGTCGAAGGCTTCGGCACCCTGTCCGAGCTCGGGCTCGCGGCCGCCGTGTTCGGCTCCGCGCGCACGCAACGCGACGACCCGGCATACGCCATCGGGGTCGAGGTCGGCCGCCTGCTCGCCGAGGCGGGGTACGCCGTCATCACCGGCGGTGGGCCGGGCGCGATGGAGGCGGCGAACAAGGGCGCCTTCGAGGCGAGGGGGACGTCGGTCGGGCTCGGCATCGAGCTGCCCTTCGAGACCGGGCTCAACGAGTACGTCGACCTCGGCATCAACTTCCGCTACTTCTTCGCCCGCAAGGTCATGTTCCTCAAGTACTCCCGCGGCTTCATCGTGCTGCCGGGCGGGTTCGGCACCCTCGACGAGCTCTTCGAGGCGGTCACCCTCGCGCAGACGCAGAAGGTCACCGAGTTCCCGATCGTGCTCATGGGCGTCGCCTACTGGCAGGGCCTGATCGACTGGATGCGCGACACGGTGCTCGGCAACGGGATGATCAGCCCGTCCGACCTCGACCGGATCATCCTCACCGACGACCCGCACGAGGCCGTCCGGGCGATCCGCACCTACGAGGAGCCCCGCGCGTGAAGTGGTTCATCCTCGTCGTCGGGATCGTCGTCCTGTGCTTCGTCGTCGCCCTCGTCCTCGGCCTCGCCGGCGGTGGCCTCGGGCGGGGCACCACGAGCCTGAGCCACGAGCCGCTGCCCGACGAGCCGATCCGCGACGCCGACTTCGACGACCTCGTCTTCGACGTGGGTGCCCGCGGCTACCGGATGAGCCAGGTCGACGGGGTCGTCGACCGCCTCCGGCGCGAGCTGCGTGAGAAGGACGCGGAGATCGCGGTGCTGAGAGGTGACGAGGCAGCGGTCGCATCGGACGAGGCCGCCGATCCCGCCGAACCTGTTGAGCCCGGCGAACCGCTCGGGCAGTCCGATCCGACGGTCGGCCGCGAACGCACCACATGACCGAGGCGCTCGCCCTGCGGCCCCGCCGCGTCTTCGTCGGCTGGGTGCTCGCGGTCTACGCGCTGGCCCGGATCGTCACCACGACGATCCTGCTGCTCGTCATGCAGCACCAGGCGCCGTCCGGCATGACCGGCGGGGACGACGTGCCCGTGTCGTACTTCCCGTTCACCGCGCTCTGGGACGGCCAGTGGTACCAGACCATCGCGCAGCACGGCTATCCCTCCACGCTCCCCACGAGCGAGGGCGGGGCCGTCCAGCAGAACGCGTGGGCGTTCTACCCTCTCTTCCCCCTGATGGCTCGGGCCGGCATGGCGGTGACCGGGCTCGACTTCCCCGCCGTGGGGTCGACGATCGCGCTGGTGTGCGGCGCTGGCGCGGCCGTGCTCATGGGTCTGCTCCTGCGCGAGCGCATCGGCGACCCCGCGGCCTACCTCGTCGTGGCGCTGTGGGCGAGCTTCCCGGCGTCGGTGACGCTGCAGCTGGCCTACACCGAGTCGCTGGCGATGCTGCTGCTCGTGGGCTACCTCTACGCCCTGGCCCGGGAGCGCTGGCTCGTCGCGACCGTCGTGGCCCTGCTCGTGGGCCTCTCGAGACCGATCGCCGTGCCGCTGGGGCTGGTGACGCTCGTCGTGGTCGTCCTGCGCTGGCGCGCGCGCCGCGAGCGGCCCCTCACGGCGGGAACGTATGCCGCCATGCTCGCCGCGCTCGTCGGCTGCGGTGTCGCCGGGCTGCTGTGGCCCGCGATCGCGTGGTGGCGCACCGGGGTCCGGTCGGCCTACACCGACACCATGGCCACGTGGCGCGGATCGGGGACCGTCGAACCGTTCACGCCCTGGGTCGGGATGTCGACGTACGTCTTCGGCGACACGTGGGGCCCGGTGATGCTCTTCGTCGTGCCGCTGGTCCTCGTGGCGATGGTCGCCGGCCCGTGGGCTCGCAATCTTCGCGCCGACCTGCGCACGTGGACGCTGGCCTATCCGGCGTATCTCGCGGCCGTGCTGGACCCGTTCACGAGCATCTTCCGCTACCTCATCCCGCTCTTCCCGCTCCTCGTCGTCGGGCTCGGGGCCGGTTGGGCCGACCGTCGCGGCAACACGTGGAAGCGCCTGCTGTGGCGCTTCGTGCCGCTGCTGGTGCTCTGCGTCGTCGGGCAGTACTACTGGACCGACATCCTCTGGCGCTTCATCCCCCCGAGCGACTACCCGCCGTGACCCGACCGGTCGCAGCACCGGTGACACCCGAATCCGCCGGGTAGCGACGATCCGCAGACTGTCTGCCGGGTCGTCCTGCGTCCGGGCGTGCCAGGACCCCTCTCGGGGCAGGACCATGGGGCAGACGACGAGCCGGGGCCGCCCTCACTGCATCCGCGGTTCCCGGCGTCCACACCCCTTCGGCGTCTCGGGCACTCGTCCACAACGGGGACCTCCGGCCACGTCGGTGACGGAGCACCCAGTCAGCCTGAGGCCATGCACCTACCGGACCCCGTACTTGCGCTCGCTCGGTCCCAGCACGGCGTCGTCACCCGTCGGCAGCTGCTCGAGGCCGACGTGACACGCGACACGCTGCGGTGGCGCGTCGGGCGCGACTGGCGGTTGTTGCTTCCCGGCGTCTACGCCTTGCAGACCGGCTTGCCGACCCAACACCAACGACTCGTCGCTGCCCTGCTGTCCGGCGGGGACGGAGCCTGGCTGGCGGGCATGACGGCAGGGGCCCTGCACGGGCTCAGGTCGTGCTCGGTCGGTCCGCCCGTCCGCGTGCTGGTTCCCGCGCCCCGCAGATCACGTCGGATCGCGTGGGTCGACATCCGGAGCACCACGCTGACAGGCGAGCCCGTCCTCGAGCGCGACGGGCTGCGTGTCGGTTGCCTGGCGCGAGCGGTCGTCGACGCGGCGGCTGAGACCCCGGACGGGCGGACGGCCCGAGCACTGGTGATCGAGGCAGTGCAACGTCGACTCGTGCGGCTCGACGACCTCGAGCACTGGGTCGACGCCCGGGGTCGTTCGGGAACCGTCCGCCTACGGCACATGCTGGCCGAGGTGGCGGCCGGCGCGTGGTCGGTGCCCGAGTCCGACCTGCTTGCACTGATCCGTACCTCGCCCAGCCTTCCGTGCCCACTGGCGAATCCTGTGCTCACCGGGCCCGCAGGAGAAGAGCTGACCTCGCCCGACGTGTGGTTCGACGACGTCGGCATGGCGGTGATGGTGCAATCGCGTGAGTTCCACGCCGACGGCCTCGACTGGGACGTCACCGTCGAGCAGGGCTCCGACCTGGCGGCGGCACGGGTCGTGGTGGTCGGCGTGACACCTGCGGCCTTGGCCCGTGACCCGAGCGCCCAGCTGCGCCGGATCGAGCGCGCCCACGCCGGTGCCCGACGGTCCGGCACGCGCGCCCCGGTGGCGGCCACACCGCGCCCGACCCTGCCGATCATGCGGGTGGGCTGAGGTGCGTCCATTCGTACGACGGATCGTCCTGCGTCCGGTGGCGCCAGGCCCCCACCAGACGCAGCACCATGCGCAGGTTCACTGCGTCCCGGACGCGGACCATTCGGCACCCGACGCGCCGGGCCCGAGCTCCGGTGGGATCAGGCGCCGGAGTAGGTGGGCTTCTCCTTGGCGAGGAAGGCGTCGACGGCGGCCCGGTGGTCGCTGCTGCCACCCGTGAGCGCCATGAGCTCGGCCTCGTTGGCCAGGGCATCGGCCAGGTCGGCGCTCGCCGAGTAGGCCACGGCGCGCCGGATCGAGCCGTACGCCAGGGTCGGCCCGTCGGCGAGGGTCCGGGCCAGCTCGAGCACGGCGCTCTCCAGCTCGTCGTCGGGAACCACCTTGGTCACGAGCCCGAGCGCCAGGGCCTCGGCGGCCGGCACCGTGCGCGGGAGCAGCAGCAGCTCCTTGGCGCGAGCCGTCCCGACGAGCCGGGGCAGCGTCCACGACGCACCGGAGTCGCACGAGAGTGCGATGCCCGCGAACGAGGTGTTGAGGCCGGCTCGTTCCGACGCGATCCGGAAGTCGCAGGCGAGCGCGAAGCTCATCCCGGCCCCCGCCGCCACGCCGTTGAGCGCCGCGACGACCGGCTTGTTCATCGTCGACAGCGCGGTGACGATCGGGTTGTAGTGGTCGGTCACCGTCGTCGCGAGCGTCGAGGTCGGGTCACCGAGGCTGCGCACGTGCTCCTTGAGGTCCTGCCCGACGCAGAAGGCGCGACCGGTGCCGATGAGCACGACGCACCGGACAGCAGGGTCCTCGCCGACCTCCCGCAGCGCCGCCACCAGGGCGTCCTTGAGCGCGTTGTCGAGGCTGTTCATCGCCTCGGCACGGTTGAGTCGGAGCCACGCGATGCCGTCGGCGACCTCGACGAGCAGCGGTCCGGTGGCGGGGGAGTCGGGCGTCTGCGTCATGGGCGCCACTCTGTCCCAATCCGTCCGGCGGTGGAAGCAAGGCTGGCCCGGAGAGCGCCGACGTGCCCTCTCTCACATCCCCAATTAGGTCTCGCAAACGAGACACGGAATAATGGTGCCAAAGACCGAGGATTCCTAGGGAAGGGGAACCATGGCAGCAATGAAGCCGAGGACCGGCGATGGCCCGCTCGAGGTCGTCAAGGAGGGCCGCGGCATCGTGTTGCGGATGCCCCTTGAGGGTGGCGGGCGTCTCGTCGTCGAGATGACCCCCGACGAGGCTGCAGCTCTGCGTGACGCGATCCAGGGTTGTGACGGCGTCAACTGACCCTTCCGCCTGATCCAGCTTCGACGGCCCCTGACCTCACGGTCGGGGGCCGTCTCGCATCCCCGCGCGGTGGTCAGGTATGCCGGGTGGCGCGCCACCCGGCATACGCGGTCAACGCTTGACGGCGACGAGAAGGCCCTCGCCGACGGGAAGCAGCGAGACGGTGAACTGGTCGTGGTCGCGGATGGTGCGGCCGACCTCGCGCAGCGTGCGGGTCTCGGCGTCGCGGTTGGCGGGGTCGGACTCCTTGTCGGACCACGTCATGGCGAGGGTGCCGCCGCGGCGCAGCAGCCGCGTGGCCTGCGCGAGGTAGTCGGGGTAGGCCTGCTTGTCCGCGTCGACGAAGACGAGGTCGTAGGCCCCGTCGGTCATGCGGGGGAGCACCTCGAGCGCGCGCCCGGCGATGACGCGGGTGCGCTGGTGGGCGATCCCGGCCGCGCCGAAGGCCTCGCGTGCTGCCCGCTGGTGCTCGGTCTCGAGGTCGATGGTCGTGAGGATGCCGTCGGCGGGCATGCCGCCGAGCAGCCACAGGCCCGACGCCCCCGCGCCCGTGCCGATCTCCATGACGGCCTTGGCCCCGGTCGCGGCGGCGAGCATCTGGAGGGCGGCACCCACGCCGTTTCCCACGGCGGGTGCTCCCAGCTCGTCGCCGCGGTGGATGGCCTCCTCGACCTGCTCGCTCGGGGTGACGAACTCCTCGGCGTGCGACCACGCGGCGACCTTCTGGGTGCTCATGTTCGTCACCCTACTGTGACGTGATGGGGCCAGTTCGCCACCCCGGCCCCCGATCCGGGCCAGAATCGGGGTCATGGACGAACAGGACCTGCCGATCCCCGAGCACCGCCGTCCGCACGGCGTGGACGATGCCACCATCGAGGCTCTCGGCAAGCTGTCCGAGGCGTTCGAGGTCGTCGAGGACGCGCGCGGCCGCCTCTACGGCTTCCACCGGCTGACGGGGACCGCCGACCTCGCCCTCGGAGATGCCGTCGAGCTCTTCCGCAAGGCCGGTCACGAGGCCCTGGCCGACCAGCTCCAGACCGAGCTCGTCGGCCGGAACGTCATCCAGGGGCGGTGGACCTTCCAGATCGTCGAGGAGTACGACGACGACTACTACGCGACGTTCAAGCGTCTCGAGGCGTCGGCGCGCGACCAGCTCGTGGGCGGCCGGCGTCACCTCTTCGAGGCGGAGATGAAGGAGGACCGGCGCACGCACGGTCTCGCGCACCACGAGGCGGTCCCGCACGACGGCGGTGAGCAGGCCCCGTGACAGAGGCCTGTCCCGCCCACAGCGGAACCACAGGTTCCGGCTGGCGGCAGGACAGGTCGATCCGAGACGATGAGTGGGAACGAATCCCCTCCTGACGGCGTTCAAGTCGTTGACCCCCTGCGTGAAAGGCCCAGCCCCCAGTGAGCACCCCCGTGACGTCCACCTCTCCCACCTCGGTGGAGCAGGCCGACTCGACGTGGACTCCTCCGACGTGGGAGGAGATCGTCGAGCAGCACTCGGCTCGCGTCTACCGGCTGGCATACCGCCTCACGGGCAACCCGCACGACGCCGAGGACCTGACGCATGACGTCTTCGTCCGCGTCTTCCGGTCGCTCCACTCCTACCAGCCCGGCACGTTCGAGGGCTGGCTGCACCGCATCACGACGAACGTCTTCCTCGACAAGATGCGCCGCAAGCAGCGGATCCGCTTCGACTCCCTCCCCGAGGATGCCGCCGGCCGACTGCCGAGCAGCGACAAGGGACCCGAGCAGACCTACCACGACGCCCGGTTCGACGACGACGTGCAGCGCGCGCTCGACGCGCTCGCGCCGGAGTTCCGCGCAGCGGTCGTGCTGTGCGACATCGAGGGCCTCTCCTACGAGGAGATCAGCGCGACGCTGGGCGTCAAGCTCGGCACGGTGCGCTCCCGCATCCACCGCGGACGCGCCCAGCTGCGCGAGGCCCTCGCGCACCGCGCACCCGAGGTGGCTGCTGCCGCCCGTCCCGCCAAGCCCGGGTCGCGGGCCGCGCGCGCCGGTCTGCGTCTCCCCGGCCGCCGCGTCGCCGCGAGCTCGCGGTGAGGCCGTGGAGGTGATGTCGTGACGCCGCACCTCAAGGGACACGTCCGGGCGTACGTCGACCGCGCCCTGCCCCCGGCGATGCTGCACCTCTACGACAAGCACCTCGTCTGCTGCACCGTCTGCCGTGCGGCAGCCGACCAGGAGCGTCGCATCGTCGCCGCGCTGCGGTCGGACACCGGCGTCCCGATGAGCCTGCGGACCTCGCTCATGGGTCTTGCCGCGGCAGCACCGCCCGACGCGCGGCCGGTCCCGGGAGCCTCCGACGGGCCACGCGTGCCCCTGGCGCCGTCCGGCTTGCGTATGCCGTCCGTGCCCTCCTACGACCCCGTGCCCACGGTGCGCCCGACCGCCCCGGCCCTGCACCGCTCGCCGATGCGCGCCGCCGTCGTCGCCTCGATCGCCGCCGGTGCCTCGGTGGCGGCGGCCTGGGGCCTGGCCATCTCGCCGGTTCCCGGCTCACGCCCTGCGTCGGTCCGCGGGCCGGTGGCGAGCTTCGGCGCCAGCCACGTGAGCGCCGTGAGCTTCGGCGGCTCCGTGCTTCCCGGTGAGGGGGTCGCGCCGGCCGCGCGGGACGCACAGCCCTCGAACGGGATCGGTGTCGGCAGCGTCCCCACCTGGGTGGTCTCGACCCGCTCGTCGATCCGTGCGCTGGGCACGGCGTCGGGTGTCGTGGCCCCGGTTCGGATGAACACCTTCCGTTCGGCACAATCAGGTCCATGAGCGACGAGTCGAGGACGCCGGACCCCGAGCCGACGGCAGTTCCCGAGTCGACGGGGCCGCCCGAGCGGACGGGCCCCATCGAGGTCGCCGACTCGACGTCGCCCACCGACCCGGGTGCGGCCCCGCAGCGCTCTAAGTCCTACCGGGAACCGGAGACGGAGCACACCGGCATCATCGACCTCCACGACACGCGCGCCATCCCCTCGGGCGCCGGGTCGGCGTCGTCCCGGGACGACGCATGGTTCGACGTCTTCGGCGGTGAGCACCCCACGGAGGGAGCGGGTGTCCCTGCGCGGGCCGACTCCTCGTGGGGCAGCGACCGGGCCGACGCCGCGGCCGAGCAGGCCCACCGGTCGGCCTACGCGCCGCCGGTCGCGGCCCCCGTTCCGTCGTCCGCTCCTGCTGACACGTCGGGTGCCGGGCCGGCGAGCCCGACCGACCCGGGCGCGGACGCGCAGGCGGGGGGCGACCACCCGGCATACGTCGGCCCCGTGCCCCACGCTCCCGCGGGGGAGCCGGGCCCAGACGCTGGATCCGTGCCACCCGGCGGCGTCCCGCTCACCGATGCTCCCGGCGCGCCTCGGCGCGGCCGCGGCAGGCTGGCCGCTCTCGTGGTCGGCCTGTGCCTGCTCTCCGGGGTCATCGGCGGCGTCGCCGGTCAGCTCGCGCAGGACCGCATCCACCTCGCCGGCACGACGCTGCCTGAACCCGGGCCGGGCGCCACGCAGCGCCCAGCCGGTTCGGTCGCCAACATCGCCGCCGTGGCGCTGCCCAGCATCGTCACGATCAAGGTCGACGCCGGCAGCGAGGGGTCGGCGACGGGCTCCGGCTTCGTCATCGACGGCAAGGGGCACGTGCTCACCAACAACCATGTCGTCGAGCCCGGCGTCAACGGTGACATCCAGATCGTGCTGAGCAACGGCGACACGGAGAAGGCCACCATCGTGGGGCGTGACGCGAGCTACGACCTCGCGGTCCTGAAGATCCAGCGCACCGACCTCACGCCGTTGCAGCTGGGACAGTCCGACAAGGTCGTCGTCGGTGACCAGGTCATCGCCATCGGAGCACCACTGGGGCTCGACCAGACGGTCACGACGGGCATCGTCAGCGCTCTGAACCGCCCGGTGACGCCCGGTGAGGGCAGCGAGGCCTCCTTCATCAACGCCATCCAGACGGACGCCGCGATCAACCCCGGCAACTCCGGCGGCCCGCTGCTCGACATGTCCGGCAAGGTCATCGGCGTCAACAGCGCCATCGCCCGCGTCCCCGGCACGACCGGCTCCACCGGGGGCAGCATCGGCCTCGGCTTCGCCATCCCGAGCGACCAGGCGCGGCGCACCGCCGACCAGCTCATCGCGACGGGCAAGGCCACGCACCCGGTGATCGGCGTCAAGCTCGACCGCACCTTCTCCGGGGACGGCGCCCAGGTCGTCGACAGCCCGGACGCCGTGACCTCCGGGGGGCCCGCGGCGAAGGCCGGCGTCCAGGCGGGCGACGTCATCGTCGGCTTCGAGGGCAAGCGCATCCGCACCCCCGACCAGCTCATCGTCTCGATCCGGGCGCGGGCCGTCGGCGACACGGTGAGCCTCAAGGTCCAGCGGGACGGCAAGGAGCTCGACCTGCAGATGACGCTCGAGGCCGACCCGGCCAAGTAGCTGTCAGGCAGGTCCCGGCTCGTGACCGTAGGATGACGCAGCCGGCATGCATGGAAGCGAGGAACTGTGTTCGACATCAACGGGTGGGAGCTGCTCCTGCTCGGTCTGTTCGCGATCCTCATCCTGGGTCCGGAACGGCTGCCCGAGTATGCCGCGAAGTTCGGCAAGTTCGTCCGCCAGGCGCGCAGCATGGCCGACCGCGCCAGACAGCAGCTCAAGGACGAGATGGGTCCGGAGTTCTCCGACGTCGACTGGCGGGCCTACGACCCCCGGCAGTACGACCCCCGCAAGATCGTGCGCGACGCACTCGCCTCACCGCCCGACGAGGACTACGAGCCGTCTCCGGCCGTGGACAAGCCCGTGAGCACGCCCCGCGGTCACGACCCGTCGCTCCCGACCCCCTGGGACAGCGAAGCGACCTGAATCTCTGACCCAGAGGCATCACTGTCGGACCGCACGGTTATCGTCACTGCTTGATGCCTGCCGATCCCGCCTCCCAACCGCCTGCCTCCGTCCGTTCGCTGTGGCGCCTACGGGGCTACCTCCGACCCCACCGCTGGGCCCTCACCGTCATGTTCGCAGTGTCGCTCGCGGGCGTCGGGCTCTCCATCGCGATCCCGCTCGTGACCCGGGCGATCATCGACGGGCCGATCACGCGGCACGAGCTGGCCCCCGTGTTGCCGCTCGGTCTCCTCGCCCTGGGGCTCGGCGTCCTCGAGGCGGTGCTCATCTTCGTGCGCCGGTGGGTCCAGTCCAACGCGGTCCTCGGTCTCGAGACGGACCTGCGCCGCGACCTATACCAGCGCCTGCAGGCGCTGCCGATGAGCTTCCACACCCGGTGGCAGTCAGGCCAGCTGCTGTCGCGGGTCACGACGGACCTGTCCGCGATCCGCCGCTTCAGCGGCTTCGGCCTGCTCTTCCTCGTCGTCAACATCCTGCAGGTCCTCGTCGTCACGATCGTCCTGCTGACGATGTACTGGCCACTCGGTCTCGTCGTCGCTGCGACGGCCGCACCGATCGTCTGGCTCTCGATGCGCTTCGAGAAGGCCTACGTCGTCGTGTCGCGCCGAGTCCAGGACCAGCAGGGCGACCTCGCGACCCAGGCCGAGGAGGGCGCGGTCGGCATCCGGGTGATCAAGTCGTTCGGCCGCAGCGACCACGTGGCACGGCGCTACGACGAGGCAGCGCTCGAGCTGCGTGCGACCAGCCTCGACAAGGTCCGGTTGTCGGCGCGGTTCTGGACCTTCCTCGAGGTCATCCCCAACCTGGCCGTCGTCGTCGTGCTCCTGCTCGGGGCCATCGGCGTCGGCCAGGGCGCCCTGACGCCCGGCGAGCTCGTCGCGTTCATCACCCTCCTGCTCTCGCTCGTGTGGCCGGTCTCGTCGCTCGGCGTCATCCTCGCCATGGCGCAGGAGGCCATGACCGCCGCCGCGCGGGTCCTCGAGATCTTCGACACCGAGCCCGACATCGTCGCCGGTGACCGGCAGGTCAGAGTGCCGCGTGGCCACCTGCGCTTCGAGCACGTCGACTTCGCCTTCCCCGACGCCCCCGACCAGCCGGTGCTGCGTGACGTCAACCTCGACGTGCCGCCGGGCGAGACGCTGGCCCTCGTCGGCGCCACCGGTTCCGGCAAGACGGCGCTCACCGCGCTCGTGCCGCGGCTGTTCGACGTCACCCGCGGCCGCGTCACGATCGACGGTGTCGACGTGCGTGACCTCGAGCTCGTCGCCCTGCGCAGTCTCGTGGCAACCGCCTTCGAGGAACCGACGCTGTTCTCGATGAGTGCCCGGGAGAACGTGACCCTCGGCCGTTCCGACGCGGCGGAGGACGACGTGCTCGCGGCCCTCGAGATCGCCCAGGCAGGCTTCGTCCACGACCTGCCGTGGGGTCTCGACACCCGCATCGGCGAGCAGGGCATGTCGCTCTCCGGCGGACAGCGCCAGCGGCTGGCGCTCGCCCGGGCCGTGCTGGCACGACCGGCCGTCCTCGTGCTCGACGACACGTTGTCGGCCCTCGACGTGCACACCGAGAAGCTCGTGGAGGAAGCCCTGTCGAACGTCCTGTCCGAGACAACCGGCCTCGTCGTGGCCCATCGCGCTTCGACCGTGCTCCTCGCCGACCGCGTGGCGCTGCTCGAGCACGGGACCATCACGCACATCGGCACCCACCGCGACCTGCTCGAGCGTGTGCCGGCCTACCGCGACCTGCTCGCCGCCGACGGTGCCGACCCAGCCGATGGTGCCGACCCCGCCGACCTCGCCGATCCCGCCGATCCCGCCGCGCCGGCCGCCGAGGAGGTCCGCGCATGAGCTCCACCACGCAGCAGTGGCGCGGCGTCGCGGCCGACGACATCGAGGGCGACCTGACGGCAGAGACCTCGGCCCGCCTGGCCGGCCGCTCCCGACGGCTCCTGCGGGAGGTGCTGCGTCCCTGGCGGCGCGCCCTCTGGTGGCTCATGGTCGTGGTGGTCGTGGAGAACGCCGCTCGGCTGTCCATCCCGTACCTCGTCAAGGAGGGCATCGACACCGGCATCCCACCGATCCGGGAATCCGGCGACCTCGGGCCGCTGCTGCTCGTCGTCGGCCTCGTGCTTGCCGCGACCGTGATCCAGGCGGTCGCCCGCAACCTCTTCCTGGTGCGCTCCGGCGTGATCGGGCAGGACATCCTCCTGTCGATACGCCGACGCATTTTCCGACACTTCCAGGTGCTCAGCCCGGCCTTCCACGACCGCTACACCTCCGGTCGGGTGATCTCCCGTCAGACCTCCGACGTCGATGCCATCTACGAGATGCTCGAGTCGGGTTTCGACGGCCTCGTCACGGCGGCCCTGACGCTCGTCGGCACCTCGGTGCTGCTGCTCGTGCTCGACGTCAAGCTCGGCCTCGTCGCCCTGCTGTGCGGACCCGCCCTCGTGCTGCTGACCAACTGGTTCCGCAAGGAGTCGGCCAAGAGCTACCGGTCCACGCGCGAGAAGGTCGCACTCGTCATCGTCCACTTCGTCGAGTCGATGAACGGCATCCGGGCCGTGCAGGCCTTCCGTAGGGAGCCCCGCAACCAGGCGATCTTCGACGACGTCAACGACCAGTACCGCCGCGCCAACCTCGTGGCGTTCCGTCTCGTGGCCTGGTTCATGCCCGGCATCCGCCTGATCGGCAACGTCACGATCGCCGCCGTCCTGCTCTACGGCGGCTACCTCGCCTACCACGGCGAGGTCACGGTCGGTGTGCTCGCGGCCTTCCTGCTGTACCTGCGCCAGTTCTTCGAACCGATGATGGAGATCTCGCAGTTCTACAACACCTTCCAGTCCGCGTCGGCCGCCCTGGAGAAGCTCTCCGGGGTGCTCGAAGAGGTGTCCGACGTCCCCGAGCCCAGTGACCCCGTGCCCCTCGGCGCCCCCCGTGGAGAGCTGCGATTCGACGGGGTCCGGTTCGCCTACGTCGAAGGTGCGCCCGTGCTGCCCGACCTGGACCTCACGGTTCCCGCGGGGCAGACCGTCGCGCTCGTCGGCACGACGGGGGCTGGCAAGACCACCATCGCCAAGTTGGCGACACGGTTCTACGACCCGACCGCGGGAGCGGTGCTCCTCGACGGCGTCGACCTGCGCCGGATCGCCTCCGACGACCTGCGCCGCGCGGTCGTGATGGTGACGCAGGAGAACTACCTCTTCAGCGGCACCGTGGCCGACAACATCCGGTTCGGACGTCCGGACGCCACCGACGAGCAGGTCGAGTCGGCCGCCAGGTCCCTCGGTGCGCACGAGTTCATCGCTGCGCTGCCCCAGGGCTATGACACTCCGGTCTCCAACCGGGGCGGCCTGCTGAGCGCAGGGCAACGACAGCTCGTCGCGTTCGCGCGTGCCTTCCTCGCGGACCCGGCGGTGCTCATCCTCGACGAGGCGACGTCATCGCTCGACATCCCGTCGGAGCGGCTCGTGCAGCAGGCGCTCGGGACCATCCTCGCCGGACGAACCGCGGTCGTCATCGCACACCGCCTCTCGACGGTCGAGAACGCCGACCGCGTCCTCGTGCTCGAGCACGGCCGCATCGTCGAGGACGGTGCGCCGAGCGAGCTCGTGGCCGCAGGGGCCGGTCGCTACTCCGACCTGCACCGTGCCTGGGTGGACTCGCTGGCCTGACTCGCCCCCAGCAATCGAAAGAGCAGTTCGTCCGACGCGACGAACTGCTCTTTCGATTGAGGTCAGCGGCCGGCGGGGGTGAGTCCGAGTGAACGGCCGGCGAGTCCGCGGGCGCGTGACCCCAGGCTGCGCGCGATGCCGCGCAGCGCCACGGCAGCGGCGGTGTCGGGCGCCCCCAGCACGACCGGGGTGCCGGCGTCGCCACCCTCGCGCAGGCGCGTGTCGAGCGGGATCTGGCCGAGCAGCTCCACCGGGGCGCCGATGCTCTTCGTCAGCGAGTCGGCGACCGCCTGGCCGCCCCCGGACCCGAAGATCTCCTGACGGGTCCCGTCGGGCAGCTCGAGCCAGCTCATGTTCTCGATGACGCCGACGACGCGCTGGTGCGTCTGCAGGGCGATCGAACCGGCCCGCTCGGCGACCTCGGCGGCGGCCTGCTGCGGCGTCGTGACGACGAGGATCTCGGCCGTCGGGATGAGCTGCGCGACGGAGATCGCGATGTCACCGGTGCCGGGCGGCAGGTCGAGCAGCAGCACGTCGAGGTCGCCCCAGAAGACGTCGCCGAGGAACTGCTGGAGGGCGCGGTGCAGCATCGGGCCACGCCACACGACGGGCTGGTTGCCCGGGACGAACATGCCGATCGAGATGACCTTCACGTCGTGGCTGATGGGCGGCAGGATCATGTCGTCGACCTGCGTCGGGCGCTGCTCGACCCCGAGCATCCGCGGCACGGAGAAGCCGTAGACGTCGGCGTCGACGACGCCCACGCGCAGTCCCTGCTCCGCCATCGCGGCGGCGAGGTTGACGGTCACGGACGACTTGCCGACGCCGCCCTTGCCGGACGCGACGGCATACACGCGCGTGAGGCTGTTGGGCTTGGCGAAGGGGATCTCCTTCTCGGGAGCCCCGCCACGCAGCTGCGATCGGAGCTCCGCGCGCTGCTCGTCGCTCATGACGTCGAGCTCGACCTCGACCGACGTGACGCCGTCGAGCGCCAGGAGGGCGTTGCTCGAGTCCTTGGTCAGGGTCTCCTTCATCGGGCAGCCCGAGACGGTCAGGAAGATCGCGAGGTCGACCTTGCCCGCCTCGTCGATCTCGACCGACTTGACCATGCCGAGCTCGGTGATCGGCTTGCGGATCTCGGGATCGTTGACCTTCGACAGCGCCGTGAGCAGGGCATCACGGCTCGGCAGTGCGACAGACATGTGTTCCATCGTATGCGTCGTGCCGAGGCTCCCGGACCACGGCCGGGGTGCGCTCGCTCACGGTCAGGTCCGGTCGCCGGCCCCGTCGTCGGGTCCGCGGACGATGGCGCGGTCCTCGAGCTCGTCGAGGAGGTTGCGCAGCTCCGAGCGCACGAAGTCGCGGGTCGCCTGTTCGCGCAGGGCAATGCGCAGGGAGGCCACCTCTCGCGTGAGGAACTCGGTGTCGGCCAGGTTGCGCTCGTCGCGGGCGCGGTCCTGCTCGAGGGCCACACGGTCGCGGTCGGCCTGGCGGTTCTGGGCGAGGAGGATGAGGGGCGCGGCATACGACGCCTGGAGGCTCAGCATGAGCGTGAGGAAGATGAAGGGGAACTCGTCGAAGCGCAGCCCGACGGGCGCGAGGACGTTCCAGAGGATCCACGCGGCGACGAAGACCGTCATGCCGATGAGGAAGCCGGCGGTCCCCATCAGTCGCGCGAACTGCTCCGAGAGGACCCCGAAGGCCTCCTGCGAGAACGTCATTCTCGGCAGGACCCGGGCGCGCTGCTCCTGGGGCTGGTCGAGCTTGTCGCCGCGCACGGCTCGGGTGCCGGTGCGCCGGTCGGCGCGTTCGCTCACGGGCCCACCTCGATCTCGTGCCGCTCTTCACGCCAGTCCTCCGGGAGGATGTGGTCGAGCACGTCGTCGACCGTCACCGCACCGATGAGCCGCCCGTCCTCGTCGACGACAGGCAGCGAGACGAGGTTGTAGGTGGCGAGGGTGCGGGTCACCTTCTCGAGGGAGTCGCTCGCGCCCACCGGCTCGATCTCCTTGTCGATGATCGACCCGATCGCGGCGTGCGGGGGCTCACGGAGCAGCCGCTGGATGTGCACCAGTCCGAGGTAGCGGCCGGTCGGCGCCTCGAGGGGCGGACGGCAGACGTAGACCATGGAGGCGAGGGCGGGCGCGAGCTCCTCGCGCCGCACCGTCGCGAGGGCCTCGGCGATGGTCGCCTCGGGGCCGAGGATGACCGGCTCGGTCGTCATCATGCCGCCGGCGGTGTTCTCGTCGTAGGCGAGCAGGCGTCGCAGCGGCGCGGCCTCGTCGGGCTCCATGAGCTGGAGCAGCTGCTCGGCCTGCTCGGGCGGCAGGTCGGCGAGCAGGTCGGCGGCGTCGTCGGGCTCCATCGCTTCGAGCACGTCGGCCGCCCGGGCGTTGGCGAGGCCGGCGAGGATCTCGACCTGGTCGTCCTCGGGCAGCTCCTCCAGGACGTCTGCGAGGCGCTCGTCGTCGAGCGCAGCCGCGACCTCGGCGCGCCGCTTGGGGTTGAGGTCGTGGATGACCTCGGCGAGGTCGGCGACCTTGAGGTCGTCGTAGGTCTCGAGCAGGCGTTCGGCGCTCTGGGCGCCCAGCTGCTCGTGCAGCCCCACGACGTCACGGATGTCGACGAGCATCGTCTTGCCCGAGCGGCGGCGGGTGAGGCGCGACATCGCCTTGGAGGCCGACGACACGCCGGTTGCGGCCTGCCGAACGAAGACCTTGACGCCGAGCCAGTCGCGCCGCGGTCCCTGCTCGATCGCGAGGTCCTCGACGAGCGCCGCGGAGAATCCGGCCTCGACCGCCTCTGAAGCGGTGACCGTCACGGTGCGGTCGAAGAGCTCGGCCGCGACGAGGACCTCGTTCGTGCGCTGCTCGAAGCGACGCATGTTGACGAGGCCGGTCGTGATGACGGCGCCGGCGTCGATCGAGGTCACGCGGGTCATCGGGACGAAGACGCGACGGCGGCCCGGCACCTCGACGACGAGGCCGATGACGCGGGGTTCGGGCCGGTTCACCGAGAACATCACCACGACGTCGCGGACGCGCCCGACCTGGTCACCGAGCGGGTCGAAGACGCTCAGTCCGGTCAGGCGCGCGACGAAGACGCGGGTGCTCGCACTCATGGGGCAAGGCTATGGGGTCAACGTCCACGCCGACGGGCGCCACGTCGCTGGCGCTTCTTGCGCAGCTTGGCCCGCTCCTTCGCGGCGCGCCGGGCGGCCTTGGCCTTGGCGCGGGCGCGCTTGCGGTCGGCCTTCGCCTCGCCGCGACCACGCCAGTGCCAGGGGCGCCACGACGTCGTCGTCGCGGCGGTGCGCGCGGGCGGCTCGCGATGGTCGTGGGCGGAATACGCCTCCGGCGACTCGAGCGGGTCGCCGAAGGGCACCAGCGCGGCGACGGTGCACTCGGCGGCCCACCGGGTCAGCGAGTCGTCGACCGAGTTGAGCCGCGAGGCGCGGAGCAGTTCGGTGGCGCGCTGCCACTCGGGCGTGCTCGGCTCGAGGACGTGCACGTGGGCGCGCACCGTGAGCAGGCGCCCACCGGTGTCCTTGCTGCGCAGGATCACCCGGACCTCCGGGGGAAGCCAGGGGAGGGGCTGCTCACCCGGCCCGCTGACGACGAGGGCGGCCCCGTCGTCCCACACGTGCCACGCGGGCCACGTGCGGTCCCCGTCCACCTCGATCCAGAGCAGGCCCGACTTCGTCATCGCCTCGCCGAGCAGGGCGGCGGCGAGCGCAGCGGAGGCGTCGGGGTGCTCGGGGACGGCCCCCTGTTCGGTCGCACGCTCGGTCACACCGCCACCCTAGTGATCCCGGCCTCACCGGTGGCACGCGTGACTGTCGTCATAACGTGGACCGGCCGGCCGTTGCTACGTTGGCGCGCATGCGCAGCGCCAAGGACTTCTTCCGACCGCTCGCGTTGGGGGCGCCGACGCCCCTGACGCAGGTGCCCGCCCGCCCGTCCCGGGTCATCCACTTCTTCGATCCGAGCAACCCGAAGATGGCAGCGAAGGTGCCCGACCTCGTCGGCACCGTCGACGTGCTGCTCGGCAACCTCGAGGACGCCGTCAAGGCCGACCGCAAGGAGGCCGCGCGGGCAGGGCTCGTCGAGATCGCGAAGGCGACCGACTTCGGTGAGAACACCCAGCTGTGGACGCGCATCAACGCGCTCGACAGCCCGTGGGCGCTCGATGACCTGACGACGCTCGTCACCGAGATCGGCGACAAGCTCGACGTCGTCATGGTGCCCAAGGTGCAGGGCGCCGAGGACATCCACTACGTCGACCGCCTCCTCGCCCAGCTCGAGGCCAGGGCAGGGCTCACCCGGCCGATCCTCGTCCACGCGATCCTCGAGACGGCGCGCGGGATGGTCAACGTCGAGGAGATCTGCGGCGCCTCGCCTCGCATGCAGGGTCTCTCGCTCGGTCCGGCCGACCTCGCCGCCGACCGACGGATGAAGACCACCCGGGTCGGCGGGGGACATCCGGGCTACCTCGTGCGGACCGACCCGGTCGACGGCGACATCTCCGGTTCGAGGGCCACCGCGCAGCAGGACCTCTGGCACTACACGATCGCCCGCATGGTCGACGCGTGCGCGATGCACGGGATCTACCCGTACTACGGCCCCTTCGGTGACATCAAGGACGTCGTGGCCTGCGAGGACCAGTTCCGCAACGCCTTCCTCCTCGGCTGCGTCGGCACGTGGTCGCTGCACCCGGTCCAGATCGAGATCGCCAAGCGCGTCTTCAGCCCGTCCGCCGAGGACGTCGCGCACGCCCGCCGGGTCGTCGCGGCCATGGGCGACGGCACCGGCGCCGTCATGCTCGACGGCAAGATGGAGGACGACGCCAGCTTCAAGCAGTGCCTTGTCATCGTCGAGCTCGCGGAGCGACTCTCGCAGACCGACCCGGAGCTCGCCGAGCTGTATGCCGACGCACGGGGGGCCACGCCCCCCGTGGGCCCCCCGACAGCTCCCGCAGCCCAGGAAGGTGCGCGATGACGCAGCAGACGGCATACCGCCCCCGCCGCTCGGTGCTCTACATGCCGAGCTCCAACGAGCGCGCCCTCGAGAAGGCGAAGACGCTCCCGGTCGACGCCCTCATCCTCGATCTCGAGGACGCCGTCGCTCCTGATGCGAAGGATGCCGCACGCGAGAACGCTTGCGTCGCAGCTCGATCCGGCGACTACGGTCGACGCGAACTGACGATCCGCGTCAACGGTCTCGGCTCGCAGTGGCACGACGCCGACCTCGCTGCCGCAGCGACGGCAGCGCCGGACGCGGTCGTCGTGCCAAAGGTGAACTCGGCCGAGGAGGTGCGCGCGCTCGTTGCGGCGATGGAGGCTGCCGGGGCGCCCGCGCACACGCGCCTGTGGGCCATGGTCGAGACACCGGTCGCCGTGCTCCACGCCGAGGAGATCGCCCGGGCCTCCGACCGGCTCGCCTGCCTCGTGCTGGGCACCAACGACCTCTACAAGGAGCTCGGCGCCACCTTCGCCCCGGGGCGGGCCGCGATCCAGACCTCGCTCCAGCTGGCGATCCTCGCGGCCCGTGCTGCAGGGGTGGCTGTCGTCGACGGCGTCTACAACGACGTCAAGGACAGCGACGGCTTCCTCGATGAGGCGCGCCAGGGCCGCGAGATGGGCTTCGACGGCAAGACCCTGATCCACCCGGGGCAGGTCGGGGCGGCCAACGAGGTCTTCGCCCCGAGCGAGGCCCAGGTCGAGGACGCGCGGGCCGTGATCGACGCCTTCGAGACGGCCCAGGCGCAGGGGCGCGGCGTCGCGACCCTGAACGGCCGGCTCATCGAGAACCTCCACGTCGACACGGCGAAGAAGGTGCTTGCGACGGCGGAGGCGATCGCTGCCCTGTCCTGACCGACCGGCTGTCGACCGGCGCCGCGGAGGTGGCGCCTGGACGCGGGACGCGGCACTCAGAGGCGTGCGGCCGCCCAGGCCATCTCCGCCGCGACGTTGCCGCTCCAGAAGTCGTCGTCGTGGCCGCCGTCCGGGAAGTGGGCCTCCACCCCTGGCAGCTGCCGGGCCAGCGCGCGGTTCGCCGCGATGAAGGGGTCCGAGGTGCCGCAGTCGAGGCGGACCGGGATGCCCGCGAACCGGGACAAGCGGTTGAAGATCGAGTGCCGGTCGAAGTCGGAGCGCCCGTCGTAGGCCGCTGCCGGCGTCTGGCTGCCCTTCAACCACAGCGCCGCGCTTGCCGCGACGACCCCGCTGACTCGCGACCGGCCGAGGTCGCTCGCGAGCAGGAGGGCGCCGAACCCGCCCATCGACCAGCCGAGGAAGGTGACCCGCGAGGTGGGAGACAGTCCCGACGCGGACAGGGCCAAGGGCACGAGCTCTTCGCGGACCATGGCGCCGGTGTCGCTGCCGTCGCGCCGCGCGTGCCAGTACGTGTCGCCGCCGTCGACGGAGACGAGCGCCATCCGCGAGGTCTCGACGGCGTCGGCGAAGCCGAGGTTGAAAGCGTCGTCCGCTGACCCGCCGAAGCCGTGCAGGGCGACGACGAGGCCGCGCGGGTGCCCGGAACGCGGCACCGCCATCCGCCAGCGCGGCGCGTCGAGACCGAAGCGGTTCGACAGGACGCCGTCGGTGAGGACGGGCCCGCTCGCGGAGGAGCAGCCGGTGACGGTTGACACGAGGGTCGTCGCGGCGACAGCCGCTCCGAGCATCACCGTGCGCCGTGACGGACCGCTTCCGGTGGGCATGGCGGGAGCGTAGCCCCGGACGCGGGACGATCGGGCGAAGCGGCTCGCGGGATCGGTGCGCCGCGCTCGCGCGTTGAGCAGTCATGAGCCGGGACCCGCTGAAGGACGAGAGCGGGCTCGGCCCACCAGCGCTGGACGGGCCACGTCGCAGACTCTCCCGACGTCGCGTGCTGTCGCTGGGCGCCGTCGGCGCGGTCGCCGCCGGGGCGTATGCCGTGTCGCGCGGGCCCGGGCTGTCGTCCCTCCCACAGCTCTCCGGTCTGGATGAGCCGAGCCCGCCGGAGCGGCACCTCGATCCGCAACCGGTGGACCTCCGCGGCCTCCAGGCGCGGCAGCGCATCGGGTCCGCCGTCACGTCGGTCTGCCACCCGATGAGATCCGGTCGTACGGCGCCTGGCCCTCTACTGGCGCACCGCGGCAGGGTTGCACCGTGAGTTCGCCGACGTGCTGACCTATCTCTTCGACGCCGCACACGGCAACCACATCCACGTCGACATCGGCCGGTTCGGGCCGGAACAGCCTCGCCTCATCCGCCGTTCCCACGCCCAGGTCCAGGCGGTCCAGGCCATCTGCCGCCACGTCTGGGGTCGCACCGACGTCGAGGTCACCGGCGACTTCGACTACGTGACCCGAGACGCCACCACACGCATACTCGAGCAGGCCGGTGGGCCGGGCGAGCTCGCCGACTCGCGTGAGGCGTGGCAGGCGTTTCTCGTCGCCACCATGGAGCACGCCTAGCCATGCTGCCGAGCGTTTAACGGCGCGCGGCGGGCTCCACACCGACCCTAGGATCGACGCCATGGCCAAGACCGTGCTCACGCCCCAGTCCGTGGACTTCCCCCGCTGGTACCAGGACGTCGTCGCCAAGGCGGAGCTCGCCGACAACGGGCCGGTGCGCGGGACGATGGTCATCAGGCCGTACGGCTACTCCATCTGGGAGCGGATGCAGGCCGACATGGACCGCCGCATCAAGGAGGCCGGCGCGCGCAACGCCTACTTCCCCCTGTTCATCCCGGAGTCCTACCTGAGCCGCGAGGCCGAGCACGTCGAGGGCTTCAGTCCCGAGCTCGCCGTCGTGACGCACGCGGGCGGCAAGGAGCTCGAGGAGAAGGTCGTCGTGCGACCGACCTCCGAGACCGTCATCGGCGAGTACATGGCCAAGTGGACGCAGAGCTACCGGGACCTGCCGCTCCTGCTCAACCAGTGGGCCAACGTCGTGCGGTGGGAGCTGCGCCCGCGAATCTTCTTGCGCACCAGCGAGTTCCTCTGGCAGGAGGGGCACACGGCGCACGCGACCGAGGAGGACGCGCGTCGCTACGCGAAGCGGATCCACGAGGAGGTCTACGCGACCTTCATGCGCGAGATGCTCGCGTTGCCAGTCGTGCTCGGCCGCAAGACCGCGCGTGAGCGCTTCGCCGGTGCGACGAACACCCTTGCCCTGGAAGCGATGATGCGGGACGGCAAGGCCCTTCAGATGGGGACGAGCCACGAGCTCGGACAGAACTTCGCGCGGGCCTTCGACATCGACTACCTCTCCGAGGAGGGCCGGCAGGAGACGTGCTGGACGACGTCGTGGGGCACGTCCACCCGCATGCTCGGCGGCCTCATCATGGGTCACGGCGACGACCAGGGACTGCGCCTGCCCCCGCGCCTCGCACCGGTGCAGGTCCTCGTCATGGTGGTCAAGGACGGCGAAGGAGTCGTGGAGGCCGCGCGCCAGGTCGTCGCCGACCTCGTCGCTCGCGGGGTCCGCGCCGAGCTCGACACCCGCGTCGACACGCCCTTCGGTCGTCGTGCGGTCGACGCCGAGCTCAAGGGCATCCCCGTCCGCGTCGAGGTGGGACCCCGCGATCTCGCCGACGCCTCCGTCACCGTGGCTCGCCGGATCGCCGGCGGCAAGTCGTCGGTACTGCTGCGAGCCGTCGTCGACGTGGTG
The DNA here is from genome assembly GCF_052114705.1 of Terrabacter sp. 2YAF2. NCBI lineage: Bacteria > Bacillati > Actinomycetota > Actinomycetes > Micrococcales > Intrasporangiaceae > Terrabacter > Terrabacter sp. 2YAF2. Next base: position 24,910 of record NZ_JBFRFG010000013.1, on the reverse strand, counting down.
ACAGGCGCGCTCGAGGAGGACCACGACGCGATGTATGCCGCCGCGTTGGCCCACCGGGATGCCCACACCGCCGCCGTCGCCACCGAGGGGGAAGCCGCCGAGGCGGCCCAGACCGGCTGGGCGACGATCCCGTGGTCCACCCTCGGTCCGGAGGGTGAGGCGCGGCTCGCAGAGTCGGCGGTCACCGTGCGGTGCCTGACGATGCCCGACGGCTCGGTGCCCCTCTCGGAGCACGACGACGGGGTTCTCGCGTTCGTCGGACGCGCCTACTGAGTCCGGCAATCGAAAGAGCGATCCGTCCGGGCGCGCGTGCGGACGGATTGCTCTTTCGATTGTGGGGAGCGGGGAGGTGGCGTTGCCGACACCGGTCGGCGGGAAGAGACGGGGGTCAGGCATGGTTGTGGTGTGCGTGAGGACGGTGAGCGCGACGTGACGGACGAGACGAAACCCGCTGGACGGCATACGCCCCCAGCGGTGGCCGCGCAGCCGGAGATCCTCACGCCGCTGCTGCGCGACCGCGAGAGCGTCATGGTCTACGACCGGTCGCACGTGCTCGGACCCGATGCGCTGCGCGCCATCCTCGAGGCGGCGCGCTGGTCGCCCTCGGCCGGCAACTCGCAGCCGTGGGGCTTCATCGTCGGCCTGCGCGGGGACGACACACACGCAGGCATGGTCGACGTCCTGTCGTCGGCCAACCAGGCGTGGGCGCCGTCGGCATCCGCGATCATCCTCACGCTGCACCAGGTCGCGACCGACGAGGACCACGAGATCTCCTACAGCGACTACGCGATGTTCGACCTCGGGCAGGCCGTCGCCCACATCACGGTGCAGGCACGCTCGATGGGCCTGCAGGTGCGTCAGTTCGGCGGCTTCGACCACCGGGCCGCGACCGAGCGGTTCGCGGTGCCGCCACACTGGGTCGTCACGACCGGGATCGCGCTCGGGCTCCCCGCCGGTCCCGACGACGACGACACGGAGATGCCGGCATGGGTGCGCACCCGGGCCAGGCTGCCCCGCTCACGGCTGCCGCTCGAGGCGTTCGTGCACTCGGGGAAGTTCGGCCACCCGGCGGACTTCCTCATCGACTGACGCCCCGGTCGACGGACAGGGATGGAGGCCACCCCACGAACGGGTGGCCTCCACCTGACCTGTGGGCTCTTCAGCGTGACCCGACGTGACTCGCGTGCCTGCGCGGGACGGCAGGCCGTCGTCACCAGCGGGACGTCGCCGCAGCCATGAGGTCACCGAAGAGCAGTCCCTCGTCCACCGCGTACCCACGACGACCGAACCAGTCACACATGTTGTGGGTGTCGCGTTCGAGGAACTCGGGCCCGTGCGGGTTGCCGATGACGTCGACGACCTGCGGCCAGTCGATGAGGACGAGCCGCGCCTGCTCACCCTCGCCCTCGAGGAGCACGTTGTAGGGCGAGAGGTCACCGTGCGCCCAGCCGAGCTCGGCGAGCCGGAGCATCGTCTCGCGCAGCTGCTCGAAGAGCACCGGCAGCAGGTCGGCGTGGGGTCGCACCTGTGCGAGGCGTGGTGCAGCTTGTCCGTCGGAGGTGCCGATGAACTCCATCAGCATCTCGTCGTCGGTCATCTGCACCGGATAGGGCACGGGCAGCCCCTCGTCCCAGAGGCGCACGAGCGTCTGGAACTCGGCGAAGGCCCAGAGCCCGCTGATCAGCTCCTTGCCGAACGAGGTGCGGGTGCGCATGGCCCGCATCTCACGCGACTTCCGCACCCGCCGCCCCTCGAGGTAGCCCGAGTCGCGGTGGAACATGCGGTGCTTGCTCGACCGGTAGCGCTTGCCGGCCATGAGCACGTCCCGGTCGGGCGAGCCCGGCACCCACCGGCGCACCAGGTGGACGTCGGCCTCCTTGCCCGTCTTGAGGACCCCGAGGTCGGCATCGACCGCGCCGAGGTCGGTGATCACCCAGTCGGGCCGGGGCTTCGGGCCGTGGGTCGCCCCGTCCCAGCTCGACCACCGCTCACCCTCGGGCGGGCCGTCGGGGCCGGTGTCGACCGCGTACTGCTCGTCCTCGAGGCCGAGGACGGTCCGGCTGGTCAGCCGGGAGCCGAGGATCTCGAGGTTGTCATCGTGGAATGCATTGAAAGACAAGAGAACTCCAAGGAAGAAGAAGAAACGTGGGCAGGCATGCCCGGAGCCGTGATCGACATGTCACCCTCCTTGGGTCGGTGCGTCGGTCGTCCACCGTCGCGGTCGTGTCCGAGCGTGACGCACTCGCCACGGGCGGTGCAACAGATTTATCCGTCCCGTCGAGACCGTTTGGCGCAATCCGTGTCACCGGGGCGCCCAGCGGCTCTACCGTGACGAGGAGGTGCACGTCTCGAGTTCGTCTCGGAGGGAGCCCAGGTATGCCGTCCGCGTCCTTCGGCGGGGGATCGGTGCGCGTGCGCGCGCCCCGTGGGTATGACGCGTCAGCCGCCTCGGATCGCGCGGACCGCGACCTCCCCGGTGGTGGGGCCGGGGCGGCCCAGCGGGCGGCGTTGGTCGAGGCACTGCGTTCCGGCGACTTCGTGGTCATCGAACGAATCGACCTGACGCCACAGCGGGGTCGCGATCTGGACGGCCGTGCGCCGGACAACCGGCGCGGCACGGTGACGCTCGACGTCGACGTCCCAGCCGGTCACGACGCGGTCGTCCTGCTCGAGCGCGACGGCCTCTACTCCTGGCACCTGCCCCTCGGTGCCGCTGAGCGCACCCGGTCGATCGATCCCGGGCCCCGAACCGTGTCCTTCGAGCTCTCGGTCCAGCCCGAGCGCCCCCGCCGTCCACCACCGCGCTCCCGCGCGCTCGGCGCCCCCTCGGCAGATGCCGACCGAGGGCTGCTCGGGGACCTCGCGCACGGCGCCCTCCAGGCCATCGTGCTCCGCTTCGCCGCACCGGTCGTCGTGGGCAAGGTCGTCGAGCACCTCGAGTCGGGCGTGCGCACCGGGCTCGTCCACATCACGGGCGGGACGCTCGACGCGTGGAGACCGGTGGACACGCTGGAGGACGTCGGCCTCCCCACCGGCCGGGCGGCGCGCATCCTCCTGCTCGTCCACGGCACGTTCTCGTCGACGACCGGGGCCTTCGGGACGCTCGCCGTCACGCCCGGGGCCGAGGGCTTCGTCGACACCCTCGTGTCTGCGTACGACGCCGTCCTCGGTTTCGACCACCGCACCCTGAGCGTCGACCCCGAACGCAACGCACGTGACCTGCTCGCCCTCCTCGAGCCCCACGACGGCGAGCTCGTCATCGACGTCATCACGCACAGCCGCGGCGGGCTGGTGACGCGGTCGTTCGTCGAGTCGGTGCTGCCCGGCTCGGGCCTCCGGGCTTCAGTGGACTCGATCGTCTTCGTGGCCGCCACCAACGGCGGCACCCACCTCGCCGACCCCGATCGCTGGCACGATCTCGTGGACCTCTACACGAACCTCGTCATGGTGACCGCGGCCGCCCTGTCGCTCGTGCCCGGCGGGGCGCCGTTCGCGGCAGTCGTCAGCGGGGTCGTGCGCGGTGTCGGCGCCCTCGTGAAGTACCTCGTGTCGTATGCCGCGGGCGACGACGGCGTCCCCGGCCTGGCCGCGATGACGCCCGGCGGCCCGTTCGTGACGAACCTCAATCGCGACCAGCCCGGGCAGCCCCGACCGGGGACGAACTGGCACGTGGTGACGTCCGACTTCCACGTCTCCCTCTTCGACGACCACCACAACCCACCGGAGTTTCCCCGCGAGCTCGCGATCAAGCTCGCGGAGGGCTTCGTCGACGGGATCTTCCACGGGCACAACGACCTCGTCGTCGACACCAACTCGATGTCGGCGATCGGGCTCCCCGTGGGTGGCTTCGTCCGGGACACGTTCGCGCTCGGCACCAACGACCTCGTCTACCACGTGAACTACTTCTCCCAGCTGTCGGTCATCGGGGCGATCTCGCAGTGGCTCCCACTCGGGCTCGGAGCCTCCGACCCGGAGGCGCACGTGCCCGAGTGGATGACCGCTGGGCCCGTTCTCGACCACGGCGACGAGACCGGCGAGACCGGCGGGACCGGCGAGACCGGCGAGACCGGCGAGAACGGCGAGGTCGGCGGGGACCGCGGCCTGGAGATGGCTGACGCGCCGGTGCGCCCGGCGCCGTCACCCCCGCCACTATCACCACCATCACCACCACCACCATCACCATCGTCACGGCCGCCCATGGTCGAGCCGCCCACGACAGCGGCCGAGCTCGCCGCCGAGATGCCTTCGACGGTGACACCGGGCTCGGAGTTCACGGTGCGGGTGCGCCTCGCCCGCCAGGGGCTTGCCCCGACCGAGGGCACGGTCCATGCGGCGCAGACCGTCCACCTCGACGCCGAGCGTCCGGCCAGCGTGCAGGTCTACGCCAAGGACAACGTCCAGGTCCTCGAGACGGACGCCAAGGTCTTCGGGCTGCCTGCGGGGGACTGGGCCAGTGAGCTGACCTTCCGGGCGCGTGCCCTCGCGGCCGGGCCGGTGCGCGTGTCGATCATGCTTCGCCAGGGCTGGGTGCCCGTCGCCACGCTGACCCTCGAGTCGACCGCGGCAGCAGCCGGTCTGGCCGCGCCGGTGCCGGTCACAGCTGCCGTGCACACCGGCATCGACGCGCCGGAGCTCGACGGCCTGCCGTGCCTCGACATCGTCGAGGGTCGACGCGTCACGGGGGAGCGGGTCTACAGCTACGCGCTGCGGATCGTGCCGGGGGAGCCCGAGCGCATCTTCGAGTCGGCCCCGATCATGGGCCGCGACGAGTTCGTGCGCGACCGGATCGCCGAGGTCGAGCGCGTCATCAAGGATCCCGATCTCACGCCGCGCCAACGGATGTCGCAGCTGCAGAACACCGGCACCATGTTGTTCGACCAGTTCTTCCCGGAGGACATGCAGGCCTACCTCTGGGAGCACCGGGACCTCGTGCACGACCTTATCGTCTACACCGACGAGCCGTTCGTCCCGTGGGAGCTCATGCACCTCAAGCCGGCCCGTGGCAAGCGCGGCACCACCCCACGGTTCCTCGCCTCCGGCGGCCTCGTCCGCTGGCAGCTCGGCAGCTTCCCACCCCAGCACGTACGCGTGCGCCGAGGGCATGCGCGCTCCATCTGCCCGGTCTACGCCGACCCGATGTTCAAGAACGACGTCGGGGCCGTCGAGGCCAGCTTCCTCCGGGACCGGTTCGGCGCCAAGGCCGTGAGGGCCACCCCGACGGGCGTCGGACGACTCCTGCGCGGCGGGGGGTTCGACCTGCTCCACTTCTCGGGCCACGGGGCGGCACGTTCCGACGACATCGCCGAGGCGAAGGTGCTGCTCCAGGGGCAGCGGCGGGGCCGCACGGTGCGCCAGCAGTACCTCAGCGCGACCGACGTCTCCGAGAACCTCGACTGGACCGGACCCGACCGGATCGGCCCGCTCGTCGTCCTCAACGCGTGCCAGACCGGCCGCTCCGGCGAGCTCTTCACGACGGTCGGTGGCTTCGCCAAGGCGTTCCTCGACGCCGGCGCCTCGGCGTTCGTCTCGTGCCTGTGGTCGGTCCAGGAGGAGCCGGCACGCCTCTTCGTCCAGACGTTCTACGAGGAGCTGCTCCGGGGCACCCCGATGTCCAGGGCGAGCGCCCTCGCCCGGGCGGCGGCCCGGGACGCGGACGACCCGACGTGGCTCGCCTACGTCGTGTACGCGAGACCGGACGCCGTTCTCGAAACGGTGTGAAGCGGCATACGCCCCAATCGAACCCGCTCACCCGAGGGGTTCTCGAGATGGAAGGAACGACCATGGCACGCAGGGCTCTGTGCGTGGGGATCAACGAGTTCGAGTCGTTGCCGCAGACGAGCTGGCTCGCCGGCTGCGTCAACGATGCCAACGACATCGCCAAGGCCCTGCGGCAGATCGGCTTCGCCGGGCGGGCCACGACGGTGCTCACCGACTCCGCCGCGACCAAGAGCGCCGTCATGACGGCCCTGACGAAGCTCGTCGACACCGCGAAGGCGGGTGACCACATCGTCTTCACCCTCTCGAGCCACGGCACCCAGGTGCCCAACGAGCCCGGCGGCGACTTCGAGCCCGACGACCTCGACGAGGCCTTCGCCTGCTACGACATCCGCCAGAAGGGCGACCAGTGGGACCGCGACACCGTCATCGTCGACGACGAGCTGCACGACCTCCTGGCCCGCGTTCCGGCCGGCGTCCTGTTCGAGGCGCTGCTCGACACATGCCACAGCGGCACCGGCCTGAAGGACCTCGAGGAGATCATGCAGGCACAGCTCCTGGGTCGGAAGCCGCGGTTCCTGCCGCCGCCGACGCGCAAGGGCCTGGAGCAGACGAGGGAGCTGCGGGCCCTCGCCCCGACCGGCCGTCCCGACCGCAGGGCGCTCGTCGAGCTGACCAAGAGCCGGTCGACCGCGTCGAAGCCCGTGCTGTTCGCCGCGTGCAAGTCGGGGCAGACCGCCTCGGACGCGACGTTCGGGGGCCGCTCGAACGGCGCGTTCACCTACCTCTTCCTGAAGGCGCTCAAGGACCAGCCGGCCGCGACGCGCGCCGACCTGCTGCGCGCGGTCACGGTCGGTCTCAAGGACGGCGACTTCAGCCAGCGTTCGACGCTCGAGGGCCCGGTCAAGTGCAAGAAGGTCGGGTTCGGGCAGCCCTGGTAGCCCTGGCTCGAGGGCACCCGCGCGCCGGCCGGTGACCGACGACACAGGTGTCGACCCTCACATGCCGGGGCGGTGACCGCCCACCCGGCGCGACGGCATACTCGATCGCAGTTGACCGAGAGCCCAGACGCAAGGTGGCGATTCGAGCATGTCCCGACTGCAGCAGACCGACGGCCTCACCGAGGAGCAGACCGAGCTGGTCAAGCTCGTCCGCGAGTTCGTCGACGAGCAGATCCTCCCCGTCGCCACCGAGCTCGAGCACCGGGACGAGTATCCGCAGGCCATCGTCGACGGCATGAAGGAGATGGGGATCTTCGGCCTGATGATCCCCGAGGAGTACGGCGGCCTCGGCGAGTCGCTCCTGACGTACGCCCTGTGCGTCGAGGAGATCGCGCGCGGCTGGATGAGCGTCAGCGGCATCATCAACACCCACTTCATCGTCGCCTACCTGGTGCTCCAGCACGGCACCGAGGAGCAGAAGCAGCACTACCTGCCGAAGATGGCGACCGGCGAGATCCGTGGCGCGTTCTCGATGAGCGAGCCGGGCTGCGGCTCGGACGTGTCGGCGATCAAGACGAAGGCCGTTCGGGGCGACGACGGCGAGTGGTCGATCACCGGTCAGAAGATGTGGCTGACCAACGGCGGCTCGGCCAACCTCGTCGCGGTCCTCGTCAAGACCGACACCGGCGCGGACTCGGTCTACCGCAACATGACGACGTTCCTCGTCGACAAGGAGTCGGGCTTCGGAGAGACCGCACAGGGCGTCACCGTGCCGGGCAAGATCGACAAGATGGGTTACAAGGGCGTCGACACGACCGAGCTCATCCTCGACGGCCACCGCACGACCGACGCGCAGATCCTCGGGGGTGAACCGGGCAAGGGCTTCTACCAGATGATGGATGGCGTCGAGGTGGGCCGGGTCAACGTCGCCGCCCGCGGATGCGGTGTCGCGAGAAGGGCGTTCGAGCTCGGCGTCTCCTACGCCCAGCAGCGCGAGACGTTCGGCAAGAAGATCGTCGAGCACCAGGCGGTGCTCTTCCGGCTCGCCGACATGGCCGTCAAGGTCGAGGCCGCCCACGAGATGATGGTCAAGGCCGCCCGCAAGAAGGACTCCGGGGAGCGCAACGACCTCGAGGCGGGCATGGCGAAGTACCTTGCGTCGGAGTACTGCTCGCAGGTCGTCGAGGACAGCTTCCGGATCCACGGCGGCTACGGCTACTCCAAGGAGTACGAGATCGAGCGGCTCTACCGTGAGGCGCCGATGCTGCTCATCGGCGAGGGCACGGCCGACATCCAGCGGATGATCATCGGCCGCCGACTCGTCGAGGACTACAAGCTCAAGGCCTGAGTGTCCCTCTCCGTCGCGGTGAGGGATGCGAGGATGGAGGCATGAGTCTGCAACCGAAGGGTCCGGGGGGACGCCAGGGATTCGCGACACTGTCCTTGGAGTACCCCATGTCGCTCGGGGTGTTCGAGAAGTACGTCGATGCGCAGAAGGCCGTCGACACGCTGTCGGACAACCAGTTCCCGGTCGAGAACTGCCTCATCGTCGGCACCGACCTCAAGCAGATGGAGCGGGTGACGGCCCGCCTCACGTGGGGCCGCGTCGCCCTCGGTGGCCTGCTCTCCGGCGTGTGGCTCGGCCTCTTTGTGGGCCTGATCCTCTCGCTGTTCTCGCGCCCCTCCAACCCGATGACCCTGCTGCTCTCCACCGCCGTCTACGGCGCGGTCTTCGGGCTCATCTGGTCGCTCGTCGGCTATGCCTTCACCCGCGGCGCTCGTGACTTCTCGTCGGTGAGCCAGGTCGTCGCCACGCGCTACGAGGTCTTCTGCGAGCACAAGTTCGCGCAGCAGGGTCGCCAGGTCCTCGCCCAGGCGGGCATCCCGGTCAGCCACTCCGGCTTCGGCAGCGCGACGCCGCCGGCGCCGCCGACGCCTCCGGCGGCCGACCCGGGCCAGGGCGGCCCACCCCCGCCCGCCGTCTGACACCCACCCTCTGGACGGCAAATGACCCGCGGAGGGGCGCTGACGGTCAGGGGCGCGCGGCCCAGATGCCGGCGATCCACTGCTCGACCTCGTCGGCGCTGCGCGGCATCGCGGCCGAGAGGTTCTCGCAGCCGTCGTCGGTGATGAGGACGTCGTCCTCGATGCGCACCCCGTTGCCGCGGAGCTCGACCGGGACGAGCTCGTCGTCCGCCTTGAAGTAGAGCCCCGGCTCGACGGTGATGACCATGCCCGGCTTCAGCTCGGCGTCGGAGTACTCCTCGCGGGTCGCGAGCGCGCAGTCATGGACGTCGATGCCCAGGTGGTGGCTCGTGCCGTGCACCATCCAGCGCCGGTGGTACTGCCCGTGGTCGGGGTCGAGCGTGCCCTCGACGTCGACGCCCTCGGGCAGCAGGCCCCACTCGTGCAGGTGCTCGGCGATGACGCGGATGGCGGCGGCGTGCACGTCGCTGAACTTGTTGCCCGGCTTGCAGGCGGCGATGCCGGCCTCCTGGGCGGCGTACACGGCGTCGTAGATCTTGCGCTGCGCCTCGGTGAAGGTGCCGCTCACCGGCAGGGTGCGCGTGATGTCGGCGGTGAAGAGGGAGTCGACCTCGACCCCGGCGTCCAGCAGGAGCAGGTCGCCGTCCTTGATGTCACCGGTGTTCTTGATCCAGTGCAGGGTGTTGGCGTGGTCGCCGCTGGCGCAGATCGAGTCGTAGCCGACGCCGTTGCCGTGGTGGCGGGCGTGCAAGCCGAAGATCCCCTCGACCCAGCGCTCGCCGCGCCCGCGACGAACCGCCTCGGGCAGGTCGGCGATGACGGCGTCGAAGCCCTGGTGGGTGCCGGCGACGGCGTCGCGCATCTGCTCGACCTCCCACTCGTCCTTGACGAAGCGAAGCTTCGAGAGGAAGGCGGCGAGCTGCTCGTCGGCCTCCCGCTGGTGGTCGAGGCGGGTCTCGGCCTCGGCCGCCTCCTGCGCCTCGGCCGTTGCGGCGCGGGCCTTGTCGACGCGGGCCGCCACCTCGGCATCGGCGTCGCGCACGACGCGGATCGTGACCTCGCCCGCGTCCTTCCCGACGGCCTCACCGAACTCGTCGATGTGGCGGGCGGTGAGACCGAGCTCGGACTCGATGTCGGCCAGGGTGGGACGGGCCCCGACCCAGAACTCGCCGTAACGCGAGTCGCCGAAGAACTCCTCGGTGTCGCGGTCGGCGAGGGGGCGGAAGTAGAGGACGGCCTCGTGCCCTGCCGGGCTGCCGTCGGCCGCGTCGCCGGCGGACCGCACCGGCTCGAGGACGAGCACCGCGTCGGGCTCGCGGTCGCTGCCGAGGCCCGTGAGGTGGGCGAAGGCGCTGTGCGGCCGGAAGACGTAGTCGCAGTCGTTGCTGCGCACCTTGAGGCCACCGGCCGGGACGACCAGGCGCTCACCGGGGAAGGCGGCACTGACGGCGTCGCGTCGACGGGCTGCGTGGTCGGCGACCTGCGCCCGAGGGGTCACCTCGGTGCCGCGGGGCGCCCACCCACTCGCGACGAAGGCCCGGAACTCGTCGGTCGTCGGGCGCTTGCGGCTCGGAGAGGTCTGCTGTTCTTCACTCATCACCCGGCCATGGTGCCACGAAGGGCAGGCGCTGCCGAACCAGGTTTCGACGGGGCGGGGCACCCCGGTGGGGTACCACCCGACCGGAGCAGGTGGCATACGGTCTGTGGGTGGCCAGCACCGACCGAACCGCCCGGCCGACCACCGCCTACCGCAGCCTGCCCTCGTTGAGGGCGGGCACCCGGCGCGCCATGAGGCCGAGCGGGCCGCCGACCGACGAGATCCCGATCTGGACGACCCCCGACGGGGTCGACTCGGTGACGGCCCAGGCCGTCATCGACCTCGCGATGCGCGCCGGGGTCGCGATGATCGCCACCGGCGCGGCAGCCGCCGATGTCACGGCGACGGTGCTGACCCTGACCAAGGCGTACGGCCTCAGCTCGGTCCACGTCGACGTCACCTACACCTCGGTCACCGTCTCCTACCACCGCGGCCCGAACGCCGACCCGATCACCGTGATGCGCATCGTCCGCTTCCGCGTGCAGGACTACACGCGGCTCGAGCGACTCCGCAGCCTCATCGTCGACCTGTCGCAGGACCCGGTGTCGGTCGACGAGGCCCGGGTGCGCTTCGACGCGGTCATCACGGCGCCGCACCCCTACCGCCGCTGGCTCGTCACCGTCGCCGGTGGCGCGCTGGCCGCGGGCGCCGCGGGCCTCGTCGGCGCGGGGCCGTTCATCATCCTGCTCAGCTTCCTCACCGCGACCGTCGTCGGCAGGGTGTTGGCGTGGCTCACGGGCGCGGGCGTCGCGGCCTTCTTCGCCCAGTGCGTCGGCGCGGCGATCCCGACCGCCGTTGCGACTCTCCTCGTCGTGGCCCAGTCGGCCGGCCTCACCTTCGTCGGCGACGTGTCGCCCTCGCTCGTCGTGGCCTCCGGCATCGTGCTGCTGCTGGCCGGGCTCTCGGTCGTCGGAGCTGCGGAGGACGCCCTGGGGGGCTACTACGTCACGGCCGGGGCCCGCGGCTTCGAGGTCATCGTGCTCTCGCTCGGCATCGCCGTCGGCATCTCGATCGTCCTGTCGCTCGGCAAGCGGCTCCACTACCCGATCGCAATCACCTCGCAGACGCTGCTCAGCGACAACCTGGTCGTGCAGGTCGTCTGCGCGGTCATCATCTCCGTCGCCTTCGCGGTGCTCTCCTACTCGAGCGGCACCGCGGTCGTCGTGGCCGGTTTCGCGGGCGGTTTCGGCTGGGTCGTGCTCGCCCTGGCCGAGCGGACCCTCGAGCTCGGAGCCGTGACCGCCTCGGCCACCGCCGCCCTCGTCATCGGTTTCGCGGCGCGCCTCGTCGCCCGCTGGCTCACCATCTCGGCGCTCGCGGTGACGACGGCCGCGATCGTGCCGCTCCTGCCGGGACGGATGGCCTACGAGGGCATCTCGCAGCTCGTCACCAACCCGGACGGCAACGGGTTCGCGGTGGGCATCCCGATCCTGGTGCAGGCCTTCGGTCTGGGCCTGGGGCTGGCCGCCGGGGTCTCGCTCGGCACCTACTTCGCCGGGCTGCTCGTCGCCAAGCGCCAAGGCGTGCGTCCCCGTCCGGCAGCCGGGGCGACCCTGCCCACCGACCCCGACCCGATGGCGACCGGCAGCACCGCGCCCGTGCTCTCCGAGACGAGCGACCTACCTGTCGTCCCCGACGACGCCCAGCGCGCGGAGCAACCGTGAGCAAGCACACGGCATACGACCATGGGCGTATGCCGTGTGCTCGGGCAGGCTGGTAGCCGCTCGTCCCAGCGGGGCCGGGTGATCACTCTCGACGAGGAGCGGGCATGCAGTTCGGACGCAGCTACGAGGAGTTCGAGGTCGGTGCGGTCTACCGGCACTGGCCCGGGAAGACGGTCACGGAGTACGACGACCACCTCTTCTGCCTGCTGACGATGAACCACCACCCGCTGCACCTCGACACGCACTACGCCGCCGGCTCGACGCAGTTCGGGCAGAACGTCGTCGTCGGCAACTACGTCTACTCGCTCCTGCTCGGCATGTCGGTGCCGGACGTCTCGGGCAAGGCCATCGCCAACCTCGAGATCGAGTCGCTGCGGCACGTCGCCCCGACCTTCCACGGCGACACGATCTACGGCGAGACGACCGTGCTCGACAAGTGGGAGTCGACGTCGAAGGACGACCGCGGCGTCGTCCATGTCGAGACGATCGGCTACAAGCAGGACGGCACCGTGGTGTGCATCTTCCGACGCAAGGTGATGGTGCCCAAGGACAACTACCTCGAGGCGCGCGGCGGCGAGCAGCCCGGTCGACCGGTGCCGGTGCCCGACAGGAACTGGCCCGGCCCGAGCACTGCCTCGCAGACCTGAGCCTCGGGCGTCGCGGCCCTCCGCGTCGCCCGAACCCCGATCGAAAGAGCAGTTCGTCCGGACGAACTGCTCTTTCGATCGGGTGGTCCACCCGCGCGGTTGCCTGTTGGCGGGTCTGTTGCGGGGCAGCGACGACTGCGTGGCCTCCCGCCCCTACGCTGGGGGCGTGACACCGACCGGGACCGCGCACGGGGCGCGCACGCATCCGGTCATCGACCTGCACGCGCACTCGACGGCGAGCGACGGCACCGAGACTCCTGCTGAGCTCGTCGCGGCAGCGGCCGAGGCGGGGGTCGACGTGCTGGCCATCACCGACCACGACACCGTCGCGGGATGGGACGAGGCGGCCGAGGCGGCCCGCGTCCGCGGCGTCACCCTGGTGCGCGGCATCGAGATCTCGTGCGCGTGGCGGCACTCGTCGATCCATCTGCTCGGTTACCTCACCGACGCCGCCGACGGGCCGCTGGCGCTGGAGCTCGAACGGGCCAGGGAGTCACGGTCGACACGGCTTGAGCGGATGGTCGCGCTCATGGCGGCGGACGGCATACCCCTCGGGTACGACGAGGTGCTCGCCCAGGTGGGCCCCGGCGCGACCCCGGGGCGCCCCCACATCGCGGACGCCCTCATCGCCAACGGCACGATCGGGCACCGGGACGAGGCGTTCGAGTCCTGGCTCGGCAACGACTCGCCCTACTACGTCGGCCACTACGCGCCGGACCCCGTCCGGGCGGTCGAGCTCGTTCGGTCCGCCGGCGGCGTCCCGGTGATCGCGCACCCGTTCACCCGGACCCGTACGGGGGTCCTGGACGACGCGCTCATCGAGCGGATGCGCGACGCGGGCCTCGTCGGGCTCGAGGCCTACCACCGCGACCACGGCCCCGAGGAGGTCGCGCGGGCCACGGCGCTCGCCGGCCGGCTCGGACTGCTGCTCACGGGGGCGAGCGACTACCACGGCGCGGGCAAGCGCAACCGGCTCGCCGAGAACACCACGGCCCCGGAGGTGTTCGAGGCGCTCGAGGCCGCCTCGACCGGGGTCACCGAGGTCCTGAGGTCGGGGACCTCGTCGCCCTGACCCCGAATCGGTCCGGTCACCCCCGTGAGTCACTCTGCTTGCCGTAGTACCGTGCTGGGAAAGGGCAAGGCTGGGCACCGACGGGCGGCGTCGGGAGCGGAGGCGGACATGACGGCCGGCAGCCCGAGCGCGTCCCCGACGGGGGTCTGGGTGCTCGGTGGGTTCCAGACGGACTTCGCGCGCAACCTGACCCGTGAGGGGCGTGACGTCTCAGATCTCGTGGGCGAGGTCGTCGACGGCACCCTCGAGGCGAGCCACGTCGCCGCGACCGACGTCGACGTCATCCACGTCGGCAACGCCTTCGGCCAGCTCTTCACCGGTCAGGGGCACCTCGGCGCCATGCCGGCGACCGTCCGTGCCGACCTGTGGGGCCTGCCTGCCACCCGACACGAGGCCGCCTGCGCGTCGGGCGGTGTCGCCCTCCTGGCCGCCATGGCCGACCTGCGCGCCGACCACTACGGCTGCGCCCTCGTGCTCGGGGTCGAGCTCGAGAAGACGGTGCCCGGCGACGAGGCCGCGACGCACCTCGGCGCAGCGGCCTGGGTGGGCCACGACGGCGAGGGCGCGCGTTTCATGTGGCCGCACGTCTTCAGCGCGATCGCCGACGAGTACGACCGGCGCCACGGCCTCGATGACGCCCACCTGCGCGCCATCGCGGCGCTCAACCTCGCCAACGCCCGGCGCAACCCGAACGCCCAGACCCGCGGTTGGGACGTCCCCGACCTCACCGGAGCGCAGGCGACCGACGACGCCCTCAACCCGGTCGTCGAGGGCCGCCTCCGCCGCTACGACTGCAGCCAGGTCACCGACGGCGCCGCCGGTGCGGTACTCGTCTCCGACGCGTGGCTGCGCGACCACCCGAAGCGCCGACCCGTTGCCGGCATCGAGGGCTGGGGCCACCGGACCGTGGGCCTCGGGTTGCGCCAGAAGCTCGAGCGCGACCGGGACGAGCTCTACGTCCTGCCCCACGTGCGCCGGGCTGTCACCGACGCCTTCGACCGGGCCCACGTCACGCTCGAGGACCTCGACGGTTTCGAGGTGCACGACTGCTTCACGCCGACCGAGTACCTCGCGATCGACCACATCGGTCTCACCGGGCCGGGCGAGTCGTGGAAGGCCGTCGAGGACGGCTCGATCTCGCCCGGCGGCCGCCTGCCGATCAATCCGAGCGGCGGCCTCATCGGTGGTGGGCACCCGGTGGGGGCGAGCGGCATACGCATGCTCCTCGATGCGACCAAGCAGGTCAGCGGGACCGCCGGCGACTACCAGGTCGAGGGTGCGCGCACGTTCGGCACGCTCAACTTCGGTGGCAGCACCGCCACCACAGTCAGCCTCGTCGTCGGCGCGGTCGATGACTGATCGCGAAAACCACTGTGCGGCAAGGAGATCCGAATGGATGTAGAGATCGTCGGTCGGATGCTCTCGACCCTTCCCGCGGACGACGACCACCCTTACCGCACGGGTCCGTGGCAGCCGCAGACGACCGAGTGGCGGGCGGACGACCTCGACGTCGTCGAGGGGGAGGTGCCTGCCGACCTCGACGGCGTCTACCTGCGCAACACCGAGAACCCGGTCCACCCGTCGCTCAAGCACTACCACCCGTTCGACGGTGACGGCATGGTCCACGTCGTCGGCTTCCGCGACGGGAAGGCCTTCTACCGCAACCGTTTCGTGCGCACCGACGGGCTGCTCGCCGAGCAGGAGGCGGGGCAGTCCCTGTGGGCCGGGCTCGCCGAGCCGCCCTACCTCGCCTTGCGCGAGGACGGCTGGGGTGCCCGGCGGCAGATGAAGGACGCGTCGTCGACCGACGTCATCGTGCACCGTGGCACGGCGCTGACGAGCTTCTACCAGTGCGGGGACCTCTACCGGCTCGACCCGCTGTCGGCCGAGACGCTCGGCAAGGCGACGTGGAACGGCCGGTTCCCCTTCGACTGGGGCGTCTCCGCGCACCCGAAGGTCGACGACCGCACCGGTGAGCTGCTCTTCTTCAACTACAGCAAGGAGGCGCCGTACATGCACTACGGCGTCGTCGACGAGGCTGACGACCTCGTCCACTACGTCGACGTGCCGCTGCCCGGACCGCGGCTGCCCCACGACATGGCCTTCACCGAGAACTACGTCGTCCTGAACGACTTCCCGCTCTTCTGGGAGCCCGAGGCGCTCGCGAAGGGCGCGCACGTCGCGCGCTTCCACCGCGACCTGCCGAGCCGCTTCGCCGTCATCCCACGGCGCGGGCAGACGAGCGCCATCCGGTGGTTCGAGGCCGACCCGACCTACGTCCTGCACTTCGTCAACGCCTACGAGGAGGGCGACACCATCGTGCTCGACGGCTTCTTCCAGGGCGACCCGGAGCCCCAGGACAACGGCATGGGCAACCGGTGGGAGCGGGCCTTCCGCTTCCTCGCGCTCGACCGCATGCAGGCCCGTCTGCACCGCTGGCGGCTCGACCTGCGCACCGGCCTCGTCAAGGAGGAGCAGCTCTCCGACAGCATCACCGAGTTCGGCATGATGAACGGCGCCTACACAGGCGGGAAGTACCGCTACGCGTACGCGGCCACGGGCAAGCCCGCCTGGTTCCTCTTCGACGGCCTCGTCAAGCACGACCTCCAGACGGGCCTGGAGGAGCGGTACTCGTTCGGCGACAACGTCTTCGGCAGCGAGACCGCGATGGCGCCACGGGTCGGGAGCACCGGCGAGGACGACGGCTACCTCGTGACGCTGACGACCGACATGAACGACGACGCTTCGTACTGCGTGGTGTTCGACGCAGCACGGGTCTCGGACGGTCCGGTCTGCCGGCTCCGGCTGCCGGAGCGGATCTCGAGCGGCACCCACTCGACGTGGGCGCCCGGATCCGAGCTTCGGCGATGGAGCACGGCGGAGACGGCAGCGGATGCGATCGCTCTCTGAACCGGTCGTCGACGACGCCGGCCCCGGCTCCGTCCCCACCGCGCTCCAACCCGGTTCGACGAATGCCGTCGGACGTATGCTCGGCCTGCTCGGCGACGAGTGGACCCTCCTCATCCTCCAGCGAGCACTGCGGGGGACGACGCGCTACGGCCAGTTCCTCGACGAGGTCGCCATCTCCAACGCGGTGCTCTCCGCGCGCCTGGCGACGATGGAGCACGAGGGGCTGCTCCGGCGCGTCGTCTACCAGGACCGTCCGGTCCGGGCCGAGTACGTCCTCACCTCGCGAGGTCGTGGCCTCTGGCCCGTCACGATCGCGATCTGGGACTGGGAGCGCCGATGGGTCCCGCGGCACGCCCAGACGCTCCCCGCGATGCGGCACCGGCTGTGCGGGCAGGACTTCGCCCCGGTCCTGACCTGCAGGACGTGCCGCGAGGCCGTTCACTCCAGCGACGTGCATGCCGAGTGGGGGCCGAGCGGGTCCTGGGAGCGGTCCGTGCCGGAGTCGACGACCCGACGCCGGTCCGACCTGCGAGCCGACCGGTCCGCTGCGGGCCTCTTCCCGGAGACGATGTCCATCTTCGGGAACCGGTGGTCCTCGGCCCTCATCGGCGCCTCCCTGCGGGGGCTCACCCGCTTCGGCGACTTCGTGGACGCCCTGGGCGCGCCCCCCAGTCTCGTCGCCGAACGGTTGCGGGCGTTCTGCGACATCGGGGTTCTCGAGGCCCGGGGACGTCGCGGGCGCGGGCGCGTCGGGCGGGCGGAGTACCACCTCACCGAGAAGGGACACGCCTTCTACCCCGTCGTCGCGGTCGCCATCGACTGGGCGCAGCACTGGTATGCCGCCGCGGAGGGGCCGGCGCTCGTCCAGCAGCACGTGCCGTGCGGGGCGCCGCTCGTCGTGGCGCTCGCCTGCGACCAGTGCTCGACCGTCCTCCACGGCAGCGACATCGAGATCGTCCCGCGGTCGGCCCGTCGAGCGGACCGGTAGCCGGCCATGGCTGACACACGGGGACTGCACCCGGCCGAGAAGGTCGCCGACTACCGCGCCAGGGGGTGGTGGGGCGAGCAGACGCTCGACGGGATCTTCGCCGACCAGGTGGCCGCCCGCGGTGACGCGCTCGCCGTCGTCGACCCGGCCAACCGCGAGGCGCTGCTCGGGTCGCCGCCGCGCCGGCTGACCTGGCACGAGCTGGACGACGAGGTCACCTCCCTCGCCGCCCGCCTCCTGTCGCTCGGTCTGGGTCGCGGCGACGTGCTCGGGGTCCAGCTCCCCAACGTCGTCGAGCTCGTCGAGGTCTACCTCGCGGCGTGGCGGCTGGGGGTCGTCGTGTCACCGTTGCCCGTGCAGCTGCGCGAGCGCGAGGTGGCCACGATGTGCGCCCGAGCCGACGTGACGGCATACCTCAGCTGTGGGCGTTTCGGGGACCGTGCGCTGGCGGCCGACGCCGCCACGGCGCTCGCCGACGTGGACTCGGTGCGCGCCGTCGTCGCGTACGGCCCCGAGGTGGAGAGCGCGGACGTGCCGATCGGCGTCCGCGTGTGGCATCCGGGGCCGGCCACCGCGGGCGACCGCGAGGCGGTGGAGGCGTATGCCGCGGACGACCCGAACGAGGCCAACGACGCCGTGACGATCTGCTGGACCTCGGGCACCGAGAGCGCGCCGAAGGGCGTGCCGCGCTGCCACATGGACTGGCTGGCCGTCGGCATCGCGACGACCGAGGCGCCGCAGGTCACGACCGACGACGTGCTGCTCAACCCGTTCCCGATGATCAACATGGCCGGCATCAGCGGGATGTTCCTGCCATGGCTGCTCACCGGGTGCGTCCTGGTGCAGCACCACCCCTTCGACCTGCCGACGTTCCTCGGCCAGGTCGCCGTGGAGCGCGCCACCTACACGTGCGCCCCGCCGGCGCTGCTCTGGATGCTGCTCAGCAACGAGGACCTCATGGCGACGGTCGACGTCAGCAGCCTCACGCGGATCGGTTCCGGCTCGGCTCCGCTGCAGCCGGCGATGGTGCGCGGCTGGCAGGAGCGCCACGGGATCAGCGTCATCAACTTCTTCGGGTCCAACGAGGGGGTCGGGCTGCTGTCGAGTCCGGTCGACTTCCCCGACCCCGACGTGCGGGCGCAGTTCTTCCCGCGGTTCGGCGCCCCCGGGGTCACGTGGTCGACGCGGGCCGGGGAGTGGACCGACACCCGGCTCGTCGACATCGTGACGGGCGAGGACGTGACGGCGCCCGGGCACGCGGGCGAGCTGCACATCAGCGGTCCGAGCGTCTTCGCGGGCTACCTCCACGGCGACGAGCTGCCCAGCCCCTTCGACGACCGTGGCTACCTGCGCACGGGCGACCTCTTCGAGATCGCGGGCGACCAGGGACAGTACCTCCGCTACCTCGACCGGGCGCGGGACCAGGTCATCCGCGGCGGCATGAACATCGCGCCGGCCGAGCTCGAGGGCCTCATCGCCGACCATCCCGCGGTGGCGGACGTCGCCGTCATCGGCGACCCCGACGAGCGGCTGGGGGAGCGCGTCGCAGCGGTCGTCGTCCTGCGTGCGGGGGCGTCCCTGACGCTCGACGAGCTCGTGGCCTGGCTGCGCGAGCGGAGCATCGCGTCGTTCAAGCTCCCGGAACGGCTCGAGGTGCGTGACGAGCTGCCGCGCAATGCTGTCGGCAAGGTGCTCAAGAGGACGCTGCGCCGGGGCGGGGCCCCGGGGTGACGCCGGGCGAGCTGCTGCGATCGCTGCGGCTGCCGATCGTCGCAGCGCCCATGTTCCTCGTGTCGGGGCCCGAGCTCGTCGTCGCCGCGGCTCGGGCCGGCATCCTCGGCGCGTTCCCGACGCAGAACTGCCGGACGCCGGAGCAGCTCGACGAGTGGCTGGGGGCCATCGCCTCGGGGGCGGGCACCGCGCCCTGGGCGGTCAACCTCATCACCCACCGGAGCAACACCAGGCTCGCCGACGACCTGGCCCTCGTGGCGGCGCACCGGCCGCCCGTCGTCATCACCGCCCTGGGCTCTCCCCGCCCCGTCATGGACGCGGTCAAGGGCTACGGCGGACTCGTCGTGGCCGACGTCATCGACCTCGTCCTCGCCCGCAAGGCGATCGACGCGGGAGTCGACGGGCTCGCCTGCATCAGTGCCGGGGCGGGAGGACACACCGGCCACCTGTCGCCCTTCGCCTTCGTGTCGGCCGTGCGCGACCTCTTCGACGGCCTCGTCACCGTGGGCGGTGGCATCGCGAACGGTGCCGGTGTCGCGGGCGCCGTGGCCGCCGGAGCCGACCTCGTCTACATGGGCACGCGGTTCCTGGCCACGACGGAGAGCCGGGCGGCCGAGGGTTACAAGCAGATGGTCGTCGACCACGGTCCTGACGACCTCGTCGTCAGTGACGGCATCACCGGTGCGGACGCGTCGTGGCTGCGCCCGAGCCTGAGCGCCCAAGGCCTCGACCCCGACGACCTCGCCGGAGGCAGGGTGCCCAGCTATGACGTGGGCCAGTCCGAGGCCAAGCGCTGGTCGCAGCTGTGGGCGGCGGGGCAAGGCCTCCAGAGCATTCGCTCCGTGGCTCCCGTGGGCGAGGTCGTGGCCGAGCTCGAACGCGAGTTCCACACGGCTGCAGACCGGCTCGCGGTCGTTGCCCGCCAACGGCGCTGGGGTGGGGATGTCGTCGGACGTGGTGTCGGCCCCGCGTCGTAGGGTATCGGCGTGACGACCGGACCCGCGGAGCAGACGACGTTCGCCGGCATGCCCACCCCGCTCTACTCCGGCTCGCCGTCGCGGTTGCTCGCGTGGCTCGACTGCCCGCGTCGCTACCGCATGCAGTACCTCGACCGTCCGCGGCCGCAGGCCCGCCCGCAGCGCGCCCACACGTCGGTCGGCATCGCGACCCACAACGTGCTGCGCGACTTCTGGGACCTGCCGGCCGGCCACCGCACGCCTGCCGGCGTGGCCGAGCTCGTCCGGACGTCGTGGATCGACGTCGGCTTCCGCGACCCCGAGCAGTCCGCCGCGTGGCGGTTGCGGGTGCGTGACGCGGTCACCGACTACCTCCGCGTCAGCGACCGCGACAACCAGCCTGTCGGCATCGAGCGGAGCGTGTCGCTCAAGACCGACGAGGTCGCCATCACCGGCCGTATCGACCGCCTCGACGACCGCGAGGGCGAGCTCGTCGTGGTCGACTACAAGACGGGGCGCCAGGTCCCCACCGACGACGACGCGCGCACGTCGCTGCCGCTGGCGTTGTATGCCGTCGCGGCCGCCCGCATGTTCCGTCGCCCCTGTCACCGGGTCGAGCTGCACCACGTGCCGTCGGGCACCGTCGCCGCGCACGAACACACCGACGAATCGCTGGCCCGCAAGATCGCCGAGGCCGAGTCGATCGCCTCCGACCTGCGCCGGGCCGACGCGGACTTCAAGGAGGTTGGCGTCGAGTCGACCCGGTTCGAGCCGCGCACCTCGGCGATCTGCTCGTGGTGCGACTTCCGGGCGCACTGCCCCGAGGGCCAGCAGATGGGCCCGGAGAAGTCCGACTGGGCCGGCCTCGAGCCTGCCGGCTACGACACCACCCCGACGGAGCGCGACCGTGCCTGACCTCGACCTCCGGCCGGCATTTCTGGCCGCGACCGACCACGTCATCTCCGTCCTGTCGCGCGACGACGTCGCCGCGGCCTGGTACCAGCCCAGCGCTCTGCCCGAGTGGGACGTCGGGGGACTCGTCGCCCACCTCGCGAGCCAGCCGCTCATTGCGCTCGACCTGCTGCGCGGCGAGCCGTCTCCCGAGGCGATCGCCCTCGACGAGCACTACGCGCGGTCAGCCTGGGTCTGGGGCGCCCTCGACGACGACGTCAACGTCTCGATTCGCTCCGGCAGCGACGCACAGGCCGAGGCCGGCCGCGACCCGCTCCTGGAAGCGGTCGTGGCCGCGCGTGCGGCCCTGCCCGACGTGCTCGCCGACCAGCACCCCGACCGGGCGGTGCTCATCCCGTGGACGGGGTGGGCGTTGCGCCGCGACGACTTCCTCACCGGCCGGATGATGGAGATCGTCGTGCACGGGGAGGACGTCGCCGCCAGTGTGGGTTTCACGTCGCCGCCGTTGCCCGACGACGTGCTCAGCCCCGTGGTCGCCCTGCTGACCCGACTCGCCGTGCGCCGGCACGGTCAGGGGGCGGTCGTGTCGGCTCTGTCACGTGCCGAGCGTGCCCCGCGGACGATCGCGGCGTTCTGAGCGCCCGACCTGACACACTGGCCGCATGCCGCCCCGCACTCCCACGAGCGACCGCTCCACCGCCACGCGCCACAGCGCGAGACGCACCACTCGTGACAGCGGCCCCACGACGATCGCCCTGGCGAACCAGAAGGGCGGGGTCGCCAAGACGACCTCCGTCGCGAGCATCGGTGCAGCGCTCGCCGAGCTCGGTCGGCGCGTCCTGCTCGTCGACCTCGACCCGCAGGCGTGTCTGACCTTCTCCCTCGGTGTCGACCCCGACACCGTCGAGAGCTCGATCCACGACGTCCTCACCGGCCGCGCCGAGGTCGGGGACGTCGTCGTCACGTGCGAGGAGGGCGTCGACCTCGTGCCCTCGACCATCGACCTCGCCGGTGCCGAAGCCATGCTCCTTCCGCGACCCGGTCGCGAGTACGTCCTGCGGTCGGCCCTCGAAGGCCTCGACACGGCATACGACGTCGTGCTGCTCGACTGCTCGCCGAGCCTCGGGGTGCTGACGCTCAACGCCCTCACGGCCGCCGACGCGCTCATCATCCCGATGCCGTGCGAGATGCTCAGCCACCGTGGCGTGGGGCAGCTGCTCGACACCGTCGCCGACGTGCAGAAGATCCTCAACCGCGACCTCGAGGTGTGGGGCATCCTGCCCACCCTCTTCGACGGCCGCAGCAACCACGCGCGTGAGGTGCTCGCCGACGTGGGGGAGCGCTACGACCTCCCCGTCCTCGAGCCGCCGATCCCCAAGACGGTGCGCTTCGCCGAGGCCCCGGCGGTCGGTCGCTCGATCCTCGCGACGGCTCGCACGTCGAAGGGTGCCCAGGCCTACCGCGACGTCGCCACGTCGCTGCTGGCGGGGCTGTGACCGAGTCGCACACGTTCGAGGGGACCCGTGGGCGGGGAATGAATCGGGGTGAGGCTGCGCTGGACCGAAGAGCGTCGCCACCCACCACGAAGGAGACATTCTCTTGATTTCCACCCCCGCCCTGGTCGCACCGAGCGCCGGAGCCGCCTTCGAGGCCCGGACCGTCGAGCACCGCGACCTTCGTGACGACGACGTCCTCATCGACGTCAAGTTCGCCGGCATCTGCCACAGCGACATCCACCAGGTCCGCGAGGAGTGGGGGAGCGCCATCTTCCCCATGGTCCCGGGCCACGAGATCGCCGGTGTCGTCTCGGCCGTCGGTGACGGCGTCACGAAGTACAAGGTCGGCGACCGTGTCGGCGTCGGCTGCATGGTCGACTCGTGCGGCGAGTGCGAGTTCTGCAAGGACGGCGAGGAGCAGTTCTGCTCCAAGGGCGCCGTCATGACCTACAACGGCAAGGGCTACGACGGCGAGCCGACCAAGGGCGGCTACGCCCAGCAGGTCGTCGTCTCGGAGCGTTTCGCGGTCGGCATCCCCGACGGCATCGAGCTCGACGTCGCCGCGCCGCTGCTGTGCGCCGGCATCACCGTCTGGTCGCCGCTCAAGCGCTGGGGCGCCGGCCCGGGCAAGAAGGTCGCCGTCATCGGCCTCGGCGGCCTCGGCCACATGGCCGTCAAGCTCGCCGCGGCCATGGGCGCCGAGGTCAGCGTGCTGAGCCGCAGCGACGCCAAGAAGGAGGACGGTCTCGCGCTCGGCGCGACGGCCTACCACGCCACCGGTGACGAGGGTGTGCTGGGGAGCCTCAAGGGCAGCTTCGACATCATCATCAACACCGTGAGCGCGGACCTGCCCATGCAGACCTACATCGGCCTGCTGCGCCCGCTCGGCGTCATCGCGAACGTCGGCCTGCCCGCCGGCAACTACGACTTCGCCCCCGGCGCCGTCGTCGGCGGCAGCCGTGTCGTCGCGGGCTCTAACATCGGCGGGATTCCCGCGACCGCCGAGATGCTCGCCTTCTGCGCCGAGCACGGCATCGGTGCGACGATCGAGAAGATCTCGGCCGGCGAGGTCGACGCCGCCTACGACCGTGTCGTGGCCGGTGACGTGCGCTACCGCTTCGTCATCGACACCGCGACCATCAACGCCTGACCATCGTCTGACGTGCGCCCGTCGTGGGCGTATGCGTTCGGCCGGGTCCTTCGGGACCCGGCCGTTCGTGTCCCCGGCGCCCGGTGCGGCCTCGGCGCGTCGCCGTGGCGCGCCGCCGGGTCCGCCGGGTCCGCCGGGCCGATCGGCCGGATCGAGTGCCCGGAACCGGCCGTGGAGCAGGTTCGGTGGGTTCGCTCCGGCCGGTTGGACCGCGCCCTCGCCGGCAGGACGGTCCGTCAGCGTGGGACGTCAGGGGTCCGCGCGGCGTGGTGGAGGGCGGGGAGGCCGTCGATCGAGGTTGCGTTCTTCGACGCGCGATAGGTCGCCAGCCCGTCCTCGCCGCGGTTGTCCGCCCACCGGGTCAGCAGCTCGCGGTCACCGTCGTGCGTCATCAGGGGGACGGCATACCCGCACGAGTCGGAGACCCTCTGCACGTCGACCACGACGATGCCCCGGGCGCCGGGGTGCTCAGCGAAAAACCCACGGTACGAGGCGAACTCGGCGTCGTGGAGGTCGACGTAACGACCCGTCCCATGCAGCCGCACGATGTTGGGCGCCCCTTCGAAAGCGCAGAACATGACGGTGATGCGACCGTTCTCGCGCAGGTGGGCAACGGTCTCGGAGCCGCTCCCGGTGAGGTCGAGGTAGGCCACGGAGTGCTCGTCGAGGACCGCGAACGTGCCGTCGAGACCCTTGGGGGAGACGTTGACGTGCCCGTCGGGTGACAGCGGGGCCGTCGCGACGAAGAACAGGGGCTGGGCCTCGATGAACGAGCGCAGTCGTCCGTTGATGCCGTCATGGAGCTTCATGGGCCGTCCTCCTCGGTGCCGCGTCTCCGGCCAGCCTAGGAGCGCGGGGCACGGGCGCCACGGACCCGCCCGCAGCGTGGACGTTCCGGACGCGTGAAGGCCCGGGCCGGACACCGTGTGGTGTCGCCCGGCCCGGGCCTGTCACGTGCTGGGTGCGGTGTCGGTCGCTCCCGCCCGACACCGCGAGGTCACTCGGTCGCGCTCGTGGCGGGAGCCGACTCGGTCCGACCGGCACCGCCACGCCCCGAGCCGCCACGGCGGCGTCGGCGCGGCGGGCGCGAGCCGCCCTCGGCGTCCGAGCTGCCCTCGGCCGGAGGCGTCGACCGGTTGCCCTCG
>NZ_JBFRFG010000012.1:0-127103 GCF_052114705.1 Terrabacter sp. 2YAF2 | reverse complement strand
CCGCCGGCGCGGTAGCGTCAGGCACGTCGAGGTCTTCCGGATGAGGCGTGTAGGAACCTTCATCCTCGGGAGACCTCGACCCCTATCCAGTCACCGACGCGCCGACCACCGCACCGTGCCTTACACCGTCGATTGTGAAGAGCCAGTTAACTTCGCTGTTGTCCCGCCGACAGCGGCCCAAGAAGTGGGTCGCCGCCGAGAAGCGATTTCCGAGTCATCCCGTTTCGTTTTGCAGGCACCCTTGCTCATCGTCAGAGATGACGAGGCCACCACACTCATAGCCGTAGGTCGGGCGCAGGTTGTGGGGGATGCTCGCGGTGACGTATCAGTAACAGCTTTGATCCACGAGCTCTGGATTGCGAACGCCTCTTCAGCCCGAGACGCGGGGAGCGGCTCTCGTGCTTGGCGAACAGCGTCGCTGCACGATGGACTGGCAGAGGTCGTCGTGAATGCTTGGGCTCGCATCGGCCACCGGATCCCTCAAGATCCGCAGTACCGAGTCGTTGCGATCGCCAAAGCGATCGCAGAGCACTCACGGGCCTTTGTCTCGGCACTTCAGTCGCTCAGATACGACGCTGAGCGGGCACTCGGTCGTCGCATTCGCGGAACTGCCAGCGACGACGTTCAGGTGCTCGCCGACCTCGTCGAGCTCGGGATGGCCTCGAACCGAGCGCGCGACTTCGCCGTGGATGCCTCGCGTGAAGGGCTGTGGTTGTGGGACTGGGACAGCGAGACCTACCAAGGTCACCGGCGCATGGTGGACCCAACCCTCCCCGAGAGAGCTTCGGCCACGAGGACGGCGGCTCCCGATTGGCTGTCGACCTATGACGCTGGCGTTCGTCACTGTCGGTTGATGGCGAGCGCACTTCAGGAGGAGATCGAACAGTTCCACCGGCTCATGGAAGCCGGGTCCACGATTTCGGTCGCGCGCGAGGCCAAGGCCCAAGAACACTTCAACCTCGTGGCAACGCTGGCGGCGATCGTCATCGGCCTACCCAGTCTCGTTCTAGCGGCGTATGGCGCCGGAGACCGGATGAACGTCCAGAAACTGATGTGGACATTGCCTTTGATCGGTTGCGCATTCGTTTCGCTGCTGGTCGCTGTCCTGCTCCCGGGGGACAGTTGGTCAGGCAGGGCCAAGCGTGGAGGCTTGTCTTTCGCCGCAGTCATAGCATCGCTGGGCATGTTGGCTTTCGCCGCGTGGGCGATAAACAATCGATGAGTTGGTGAACGGCGCCCTCCCAGTCCGTCTGCCGTGTCGAGGCGCTCAGTCGTCGAGCAGGGCCTGCAGAGCCGCGCGCTCGGCCTTGGGCACGTAGCCCGCGTAGTAGTCGTACAGGCTGTGCAGTGAGGCCCGGCCCGCTTCGGGGCCGTCTCCGGCCCGGATGGCGGCGAGCACCTGCTCGTGGTGCCCCAGGGAGCGCTTCATGAGGGCCTGGGCGTTGCGGGCGTGCGCGATCTTGTCCGAGATCAGCGACAGCACGGTGTCGCGCACGACGCCGTTGCAGACCTGGATGAGGGTGTTGCCGCTAGCGCGGGCGATGGCCTCGTGGAAGGCGAAGTCGGCCTCGCTGAACGAGCCGTACCCACCATCCACGGCCGCGCGCATCTGCTCGATGGCGGCATCCATCTCGGCGAGCTCCGCGTCCGTGCGCAGCACGGCCGCGAGCCGGTTCGCCGTCGAGTCGAGCATCATCCGGGAGACGAGCAGCTGCGAGAGGGTCAGGCCATCGGCACGGGCCAGCCGGCGCATCTGCTTCGTGAGGCCGCCCGTGGTGAAGGGGAGGATCTCGGGGCCGTTCGGGTCGCCCGGACGCGAGCGCACCACGCCGTTGCTCTCTAGCACGCGAAGCGCCTCGCGCACGGTGGCCCGGCTGGTGCCGAACTGCACGACCAGCTCGCGCTCGCTCGGCAGCCGCTGGCCGGGACGCAGCTCGCCGCTCGCGATCGCCTCCTCGACCTGCTCGACGATGCGCTCGTAGAGGCGCACCGGGCGCACCGCCTCGAAGGCGGGGGCCGTCACCTCAGGCATGGGAGCCACCGAGGTCGCTCATCTCGGGAATGGGCCACGCAGGCGTAGCCGATTCGGGGCGGTGCGCCTCGTACCAGTCGACGGCGCTGAGCACGCCGACGTCGTCGAAGCGCCTGCCTGACACCTGCAGCCCGATGGTGCGGCCGTCGCGCGTGAACCCGCAGTTGACGGACGCGGCAGGCTGGCCCGACATGTTGTAGGGCGCGGTGAAGCCGATGTGCGCCATGCCCCGGTCCTCGTCGCCCCACGGCATGGGCCAGTCGGCGGCGAAGGCGGTCACCGGCGCCACGGGGGAGAGCACGAGGTCGTACGGCTCGGTGGCGGTCACGGTGGCCTGCTGGAGCGCCATGATGCTGGCGTAGTCGCGAAGGACGGTCGTGCCGTCGACGTCACGCACCGCGAGCACCCACCGCTGGATGAAGGGAAGGACCCGCTCGCGGGCTGCCGGGCTCAGGGCCTGGAAGTCGGCGAGCGAGCGCACCCGCCAGAACTCGTCGAGGTCGTGCAGCATGCGCGGTGTCATGAAGGGGGGCAGGAGCTCGACCTCGGCCCCGGCCTCGGCGAAGACCGCAGCGGCCGCCTCGACGGCCCGGTGCACCTCCGGCTCGAGTGGCAGCCCGCAGCCGGCGTCGAGGTGCAGGCCCACGCGGAGGCCTCGCACGTCGCGTGGCTCCGGCGGTAGCACGGTGCCGAGGTCCTCGGGGGGCAGGCTCGTCCAGTCCCGGACGTCAGGGCGGCTGATGACCGACAGCAGCAGGGCCGCATCGCGCGCCGAACGCGCCAGCGGACCAGCCGCCCGGCCGAGGTAGGGAGTGTCGAGCGGTACCCGCCCGGCGCTGGGCTTGAGGGTGGTCAGGCCCAGCCACGTGCCCGGGAGCCGGATGGAGCCACCGATGTCGGTACCGACGTGCAGCGGCCCGTAGCCACCGGCCGCCGCCGCTCCGGCCCCGGAGCTCGAGCCGCCGGTCGTCAGCGAGGTGTTCCAGGGCGAGCGTGTCACCCCGTGCAGACTCGACACGCCGGAGCTGAGCATGCCCCAGTCCGGCATGACCGTGGCGCCGAGGATGACGCCGCCGGACTCTTCGACGCGCTCGACGACAGGGCTGCTGCGGGTCGGGACGACCGGCTCCACGCCGGCGTTCCCAGCAGGCATCGGAACCCCTGCTCGCGCGAGGTTCTCCTTCACGGTCACAGGCACGCCGTCAATGGGCCCGGCGGGCTGGCCTCTGTCCCAACGCTGCTCACTGGCACGGGCTGCCGTTAGGGCACTCTCGAGGTCGAGCTGCCAGAAGGCGTTGAGCTCCGGCTCGCGCGCCTCGATGACGGCGGCCACGTCCTCCAGCGCGTCCACGGGCGAGAGGTCTCCGGAGGCATACGCGGCTACGAGCTCGGTGGCGGTGAGGCTGGCGGGTCGGCCAGACGAGTGCGGCATGGACGTCCTTCCGCGTGGGACGGCCTTCGGGCCGCCTGACTCGCCGGACGAGCTCTTGACATCCGGCCTGATGAGAGAAACGGTACCTCTCACGGTGAAAAAGTCCACTGGTCAGACCAGTGAATTCGTAGGGGCGACGTCGACCCCCTCCCGGAGCAAGGAGACCCATGACGGTGAGACTCGCAGCCATCCCCGGTGACGGGGTGGGCCCCGAGGTCGTCGCTGCCACGCTGCCGGTGCTCTCGGCCGCCCTGGCAAGCCAGGGGGAGGATCTAGCCGTCACCGAGCTCGACTGGGGCGCAGACCGATTCGTCCGTGAGGGTGCTGCGATGCCCCCCGATGCCGCCGACACGGTGCGCCGACACGACGCCGTGCTCTTCGGAGCGGTGGGGCGACCCGACGTGCCCGACCACGAGCTGGTCTGGGGCCTGATCATCGGCCTGCGCCAGCAGCTCGACCTCGCCGTCAACATCCGTCCGGTGCGGGCCTTCGAGGGTGTGCCGAGCCGAGTCAAGGATGTCGACGGGGTCGACCTCGTCATCGTGCGCGAGAACACCGAGGGCGAGTACGTCGGGGCGGGTGGTCTGGCTCACGCGGGCACCGGCCACGATCTCGGGATCGAGGTGGCGGTGCACTCGCGGCGCGTCATCGAGCGCGCTGCAGAGCACGCGTTCACCCTCGCCGAGCAGCGGCGCGGGCGACTGTCGCTGGTCACCAAGTCGAACGCGATGCGTCACGGCTACCCGCTCTGGGACGCAGTCGTCCGGGAGGTGGCGGAGCGACACCCGGACGTCGAGCTCGAGGTCGTGCTCGTCGACGCCATGGCGGCCCGGCTCGTGCAGAGTCCGCACTCGCTCGACGTCCTCCTCGCCGGCAACCTCTTCGGCGACATCCTCAGCGACCTCGCTGCCGTGCTCGCCGGCGGCATGGGGATGGCCCCGAGCGCCAACGTCCTGCCCGGCGGGACGGTTCCGGGTGTGTACGAGCCGGTCCACGGCTCGGCGCCCGACATCGCAGGTCGTGGCATCGCCAACCCCACGGCGTGCCTGCTCTCGGGTGCGATGCTCCTGGACGACCTCGGCCGCACCGCAGCCGCGCAGGCCGTCCGCACCGCCCTGGCTGCGGCCCTTCGCTTCCCGCACCACCACACCCCTGACCTCGGCGGCACGGCGAGCACCTCGCAGCTGGCCACAGCGGTCCTGCACGAGATGGAGTCACGATGAAGCACACCCGCATCTGCACCGCCGCGTCGGCGACGCTGCTGCTTGCCCTCACCGCGGCCTGCTCGGCCGGCTCGGGGACCTCCGGCGCCGGTGGCTCGGGCGGCGCCGGGGGATCCGGGGGCGACACCTCCCTCACCGTCGGTCTGGTCGCCGAGCCGGCAAGCCTCGACTTCACCACCAAGGACGGCGCCGCCATCCCGCAGGCGCTGCTCGACAACGTCTACGAGACGCTCGTCAAGGTGGACCAGCAGGGAGACCTCAAGCCTGCGCTCGCCAAGTCGTGGACCGTCTCGCCGGACCGCCGCACCTACACCTTCGACCTCGTCGACAACGCGAAGTTCACCGACGGCCAGCCGTTCACCGCCAAGGACGCCGTCTACTCGATCGACCAGGTCAAGAACGCCTGGACGGTCTCCCTCAAGGCGGCCATGGACGTCGTCCAGGACGCGAAGGCGCTCAGCGACACCAAGCTGCAGGTCACCCTCAGCAAGCCGAGCAACGACTGGCTGTACCGGATGTCCACCCGGGTCGGCGCGATGATGACCGAGAAGGAGACGTCCAGCCTGGCCACCAAGCCGGTCGGCACGGGCCCCTACGTCTTCGACCAGTGGCGCCGCGGCGACTCCATCAGCCTCAAGGCCAATCCGTCCTACTGGGGGAAGAAGCCGTACTTCCAGCAGGTGACCCTCAAGTACTTCAAGGACCCGACCGCCCTCAACAACGCGCTCCTGACCAAGACGATCAACGTCATCGGGACGGTCCAGGCCCCCGAGTCGCTCGCCCAGTTCCAGGGCAACGACGCCTACGAGATCGTCGAGGGCTCGACGAACGGCGAGGTGCTCCTGTCGATGAACAACGGCAAGGCGCCCTTCAACAACGTGAAGGTCCGCCAGGCCGCCCGCTACGCCATCGACCACAAGGCCCTGCTCGACACCTGCTGGGCCGGGCACGGCAGCCTCGTCGGGAGCATGGTGCCGCCGACCGACCCCTGGTACGAGGACCTCACGGGCCTCTACCCCCACGACCTCGCCAAGGCCAAGGCCCTCGTCGCCGAGACGAACGCCGGGGCCACCCCGGTGCGCCTGCGCATCCCGTCCCTGCCGTATGCCGTCTCGTGCGGCCAGGTGGTCAAGAGCCAGCTCGAGCAGGCCGGTTTCAAGGTGACCCTCGACCAGCTCGAGTTCCCGGCAGTGTGGCTGCAGTCGGTCTTCAAGGACGCCGACTACGACATGTCGATCATCGCGCACGTCGAGCCACGCGACATGCCCGCGGTGTTCGGCAACCCGAAGTACTACACGCGCTACGACAACAAGCAGTTCCAGGCCGACCTCGCCGCGGCCGACTCCGGCACCCCCCAGGAGCAGGTGACGCTGATGAAGAAGGCGGCGCGGGAGCTGTCCCAGGACGCTGCCGGCGACGTGCTCTTCGTCCTGCCGAACCTCATGGTCGCCGAGAAGGGCATCACCGGGCTCCCGAAGAACGCCATCACCGAGTCGTTCGAGCTCGCCGACCTGGCGAGGTCCTGACCGTGGAGGACCGGCCGGCCACCCACCGGCCGGTCCCTCGCGCCCCGACTCGAGTCGGACCCTGCATCCCTCGACCCTGACAGGACATCGATGCTGCTCCAGATCCTCAGACGCACGGCGGCGCTCGTCGCGAGTCTCGTCGTCAGCTCCATGCTGGTCTTCGTCTTCATGGCGCTGCTACCGGGCGACCCGGCACGGGTTGCGCTGGGCGTCAACGCCTCCGACGCCTCGGTCGCACAGCTGCGGCAGCAGTTCGGCCTCGACCAGCCGCTGGTGACCCAGTACCTCTCGTGGGTCGGAGGATTCCTGCGGTTCGACCTCGGCACCAGCTACGTGTCCAAGGTGGCGATCGCCCCGCAGATCGTCGACCGCCTGCAGGTGACCCTCTGGCTCGTCGTGTGCTCGATGGTGCTCGCCCTCGTCATCGCGATCCCCTTCGGCACGGTGATGGCCCTGCGACAGCGCCGCCCGAGCGGGCTGGTGCTGTCCGCGATCTCGCAGGTCGGCGTGGCCGTGCCCGCCTTCCTCGCCGGCATCCTGCTCGTCACCGTGTTCGCCGTGAAGCTGCAGTGGCTGCCCGCCAACGGATGGACGCCGCCCAACGAGGACCCCGTCCAGTTCCTGCGCCAGCTCGTCCTGCCCGTGCTCGCGCTCGGCCTCGTGCAGGGCGCCGTGCTGACCCGCTACGTCCGCAGCGCGATCCTCGACGTGCAGCGCGAGGACTACATCCGCACGGCACGTGCCAAGGGCCTTGGCCCCATGCGGGCGCTGCGCCGGCACGGGTTCCGCAACGCAGCGATCCCGGTCGTCACGGTCCTCGCCCTCCAGCTCGCCACCCTGCTCATCGGGGCGGTCGTGGTGGAGCGCGTCTTCGTCATCCCGGGGCTCGGCAGCCTCCTGCTCGACCAGGTGGCCAACCGCGACCTCATCTTCGTCCAGGACATCGTCATGCTGCTCGTCCTGGCCGTGCTCCTCGTCAACTTCGTCGTCGACCTGCTCTATCTCGTCATCGACCCGAGACTGAAGGTGGCCACCCGATGAGCGCCGACCACATGCCTCGCCCCGTCGTGTCACTCGACGGGCCCACCCCACCCGACGTCGCGGTGGAGCCTGCCCCGGCAGCCACGAGCACCCGCCGTCGCCCAGGGGCCAGCTTCTTCGTCGGCGCGGGCATCGTCGGTGTCGTCGTCCTCATGGCGCTCGTCTCGTTCGTCTGGACGCCGCACGACCCGACGTTCGTCGACGCCTCGGCCCGGCTGCGCTCGATCGGCGACCCGGACTACCTCCTCGGCACGGACAAGCTCGGCCGGGACGTGCTGAGCCAGGTCCTCGTCGGCGCCCGCACCACGTTGTTCGTCGGCTTGGTCGCCGTCGGTCTCGCCGGACTGGTCGGCGTCCCGCTCGGCATCGTCGCGGCCATGGCGCACCGCGGGGTGGGCGAGCCGCTCATGCGCGGCATGGACCTGCTTCTCGCCTTCCCCGCGCTGCTGCTCGCCATCATGTTCAGCGCCGTCTACGGCGGGAGCACCCTCGTGGCCATGGTCGCCATCGGCATCGCCTCGGTCCCGAGCTTCGTGCGCGTCGTCCGCAGCGGGGCGATGCAGGTGCTGGGCACCGAATACGTCATGGCGGCGCGAGCGGCGGGACGTGGACCATGGGCCATCGGACTGCGCCACGTGCTGCCGAACGTCAGTGGGCTGGTCATCGTGCAGGCCTCGGTCTCGTTCGCGATCGCCGTGCTGGCCGAGGCGGCGCTCTCGTTCCTCGGATTCGGCACGCCCCCGCCCACGCCGAGCTGGGGCCGGATGCTCCAGGAGAGCCAGGAGCTGCTCTTCTCGGCCCCGCGGCTCGCGATCGTTCCGGGCATCGCCATCGCGGTGGCCGTCCTCGGGTTCAACCTGCTCGGTGACGGACTCCGTGACCACTACGACCCCCGGCTGGAGGACCGACGATGAGCGCCCTTGCCGCGCAAGCGCGCCCGACCGAGGCGCCGACGTCCCGGGTGCTCGACGTGCAGCACCTCGACGTGCAGCTCGGTCGCTTCCACCTCCTGCACGACGTCTCGTTCAGCATCGACAAGGGCGAGCGCGTCGGCCTCATCGGCGAGTCCGGTTCCGGCAAATCGCTGACGAGCCTGGCACTCCTCGGGCTGCTGCCCGACGACGCCCGGGTCAGCGGTTCGATCCGGCTCGCGGGAGTGGACGCCGACCTCGTCGGGGCACGGGAGCGTGACCTGGCCGCGCTCCGAGGTCGAGACGTCGCCATGGTGTTCCAGGAGCCGATGACGGCGCTCAACCCGACGATGCGGGTGGGCGACCAGGTCGCGGAGGCGATCACCACGCACGCGGGCCGCGGTGGCCCCGACCGGCGTGCCGCACGTGCACGGGCGGTGGAGCTCCTCGACCAGGTCGGGCTGCCCGACCCGCGGGACGCAGCGAGGGCATACCCCCACCAGCTCTCCGGAGGCCAGCGCCAGCGCGTCGTCCTGGCCATCGCCCTGGCCAACGACCCGGCGCTGCTGGTCTGCGACGAGCCGACCACGGCGTTGGACGTCACGGTGCAGGCCCGGGTGCTCGACCTCATCGTGCGTGGCGTGACGGCGCGCGACTCGGCGATGCTCTTCATCACGCACGACCTGTCCGTCGTCGCGACGGTGTGCGAGCGCGTCCTCGTGATGTACGGCGGTCGGGTCGTCGAGGCGGGTCCGGTCCGCGAGGTCTTCCGGCGGCCGCGCCACCGCTACACCCAGGGGCTGCTCGCCGCGTCCGACCTCGACGTCGCCGTCCCCGGAGGGAGGCTGCCCACGATCCGCGGCACCGTGCCGCCGGCCGGCGCCTTCCCCGACGGGTGCGTCTTCCGCAGCCGCTGCGACCACGCCACCGAGGTGTGCGCCACGGACCCGGTGTGGACCGGGTCGGACCCCGGGGACGGCTACGCCTGTCACCATCCCGCGGACGAGGAGCGTGGGTCATGACGACTCCAGCCATCCGCGTGCACGAGCTGCGTCGCACCTACCGACGACCGCGCACCTCGGTGCGGCAGGCCGGGCCGGTCGTCGAGGCGCTCAAGGGCGTCTCGTTCGAGGTGGCATGCGGGGAGCGTTTCGGCATCGTCGGTGAGTCCGGATGCGGCAAGTCGACGCTCATGCGCCTCCTCGCCGGTCTGGACCAGCCGACGAGCGGTGAGGTGCAGGTCGAGGGCCAGACCGTCTCGGGCGTCCCCGAGCGAAAGCTCGGCTTCCTGCGCTCGAGCCTGCAGCTGGTCTTCCAGGACCCGATGGGCTCGCTCGACCCGCGCATGCGGGTCCGCGACATCATCGCCGAGCCACTCGTGGCGCAGCGGCTGCCCAACCGGCGGGCGCGCGTCGCTGAGCTGCTCGACGCCGTGGGCCTGAGCCCGGAGGCAGCCGATCGGTTCCCGCACCAGTTCTCGGGCGGCCAGCGCCAGCGCATCTCGATCGCACGGGCGCTCGCGCCGTCGCCGTCGATCCTGCTCGCCGACGAGCCCGTCAGTGCCCTCGACGTGTCGGTGCGCGCCCAGGTGCTCAACCTCATCACCGATCTCGTCGGCGAGCTCGGGCTCACGCTCGTCTTCGTCTCGCACGACCTGTCCGTGGTGCGGCACGTCTGCGACCGCGTGGCGGTCATGAGCGAGGGCGAGATCGTCGAGACCGGGTCGACGCAACAGATCTTCGACGCCCCCCAGCACCCCTACACCCAGCGCCTCCTGCGCGCGGCGCCGAGCATGCGCCGCGCCCTGGCAGGGGCAGGCACGGCAGACCTCCTTGGAGACGCATCGTGAGCACCAGCTACACCCCGGAACACCCCGTCGGACTCCCGGTCGGCGACGGGTGGGTCGACGCGCCCAAGACGGCGACCGTGACGTTCCCCTTCACGGGTGAGGGCGTCGCCTCGGCTCCAGTTGGAACGAGCGAGATTGCGCTGCAAGCGCTTTCGTATGCCGCCAGCGTCCGCGGGCGGATGGGTTCCCTTCCGTCGCACGCGCGTCGGGCCGCCCTGATGGAGACGCACCGCGTCTTCTCGGAGCGACGCGCGGACGTCGAGCGTCTGCTCGTGCTCGAGACCGGCAAGCCGCTCGTCGACTGTCGCGTGGAGGTCGACCGGACCCTGCTGACCCTCGTGACCGCGGCCGAGGAGGTCGCACGTCTTCATGGCGAGACGGTGCCGCTGGACCTGCTGCCGAGCGGCGAGGGGCTCATGGGCTTCTGGGTCCGCAAGCCGATCGGCGTCGTCGTCGGGATCGCGGGGTTCAACTACCCGCTGCTGCTCGCCGTGCACAAGCTGGCCCCGGCACTCGCCGCGGGCTGCCCGGTGGTCCTCAAGCCGGCGCCCCAGACCCCGCTCGCCACCCTGTGGCTCGTGCACGTGCTGCGCGAGGCGTTGGCAGCGGCCGGCGGTCCGCGCTCAGGCGTGCAGCTCGTCACCGGTGGGGTCGACGTGGGTGCGGCCCTGACGACTGACTCGCGCGTCGCGGCGGTCTCCTTCACCGGTTCGGCCGCGGTCGGTCACCGCATCGCCAAGGACGCGGCGCCGACGAAGGTGCTGCTCGAGCTCGGCTCGAACGCGGCCCTCGTCGTGGCTGCTGACGCCGACGTGGACGCAGCCGCGGACGCCGTCGTCCGGGGCGGCTACTACGCCTCCGGGCAGGCCTGCATCAGTGTGCAACGGGTGGTCGTCGTCGAGACGGCGCGCGCGCGCTTCCTGGCGGCGCTCGCCGCCCGCATGGAGCGGGTCGTCGTCGGTGACCCGCGGGACGAGGCGACCCGCGTCTCGGCCCTCATCGACCCCCGATCGACCGAGCGCGTCGTCGAGTGGGTTCGCGCCGGCTGCGAGGCCGGGGGCACCCTCGTGCACGGTGGCGGCATACGCCACGGCGTCCTCGAGCCGACGGTGCTGCTCGATGTGCCGGACGGCCAGCTCGCCTGGGACGAGGAGGTCTTCGGACCGGTGGTCGTCGTGCGGTCGGTGCCGGACCTCGATACTGCCATCGACGTCGTCAACCGGTCGCGCTACGGCCTGCACGCGAGCGTCTTCACCGAGGGACTCGGCTCTGCGTTCGCGGCGATCGACCGGATCGAGGCCGGCGGGGTCGTCGTCAACGAGGTGCCGGGCTTCCGGTCCGACGTCATGCCCTACGGCGGGGTCAAGGACAGCGGCGTCGGCCGCGAAGGCCCCCGATTCGCCATCGAGGAGCTGACGGTGACGCGGATGGCGATCATCCGACCATCGGCGGCGGGGACGTCAGCCCCGACCGCCACCGAACCGGCAGCGGTGCCGGAGAAGCAGGGACGTGCGCATGGGTGAGCCCGAGACCGACCAGACCACCGGAACGGCCCGACCGGACTACTCACGGCTGTTCCGGCTGGACGGCCGGCGTGCGGTCGTGGTGGGCGCCGGCAGCGGCATCGGCCGGGAGAGCGCGCTCGCCCTGGCCGCGCACGGAGCGGACGTCGTGTGCGCGGACCGCAACCTGGAGGCCGCCGAGGAGACGGCGGCCCTCGGGGCCGGCACGGAGGTCTACGAGCTCGACGTGACCGACGCCGAAGCCGTGGCACGGGCGGCGGCCGACCTCGGGGACGTCGACGTGCTCGTCTTCACGGCGGCCACGAACGTGCGCAAACGGGTGCTCGACTACACGGCAGAGGAGTTCGACCGCGTCGTCGGGCTCAACCTGCGCTCCTCCTTCGAGCTCGTGCGCGCGTTCGGTGCCGGCATGGCCGAGCGCGGGCGGGGCAGCATCGTCGGCTTCAGCTCGATCCGTGCGGTGACCGTCGAGCCGGGGCAGGGCGTCTATGCCGCCACCAAGGCCGGTCTCGTCCAGCTGCTGCGTGCGGCCGCAGTCGAGCTGGGGGAGCAGGGGGTGCGCGTCAATGCCGTCGCGCCCGGCATCGTCGACACGCCGCTCACGGCGCAGATCCGTGCGGTGCCGGAGTGGTCCCAGGCCTACGCGAACAAGAGCGCGTTGGGCCGGTGGTCGCGGCCGGACGAGCTGGTGGGCGCGGTCGTCTATCTCGCCTCGGACGCGTCGTCCTTCGTCACCGGGAGCCAGCTCTTCGTCGACGGCGGGTGGACCGTCATCGACGGGCGGTACACGCCGCCGATGTGACGTGCAGCTGCGAGTGGGTCGGCTGCGGTCGGTCCGACGGGGGCGTGTGGACAACGCGCACCGACTGTCACCGGTCGCAGCCATGCTCGACCCATGCACTTCGAGGAACTCCCGCGGGACTGGGCCCAACGACCGATCACCGACCCCGACGTCTTCGAGGGGGTGGTCGACCTCATCGTGCCGGAGCAGTCGCGGTCAGACGGCGCCACCTACCTGCTGCTCTGCCACCCCAACCTCCACCTGCTCCAGCCGATCTGTCTGCCGGACGACCCGCGGCGCCTGGGCGTGGGTGAGGTCCTCGAGGGCGTCCGCCTGCTGCTGACCGAGGTCTCGCGCCATGATGTGCACGACGTCGTCATGGTGATCGCGCGACCGGGCGGCGCGACGCCGACCCCACGAGACCGGGATCTCCGTGCCGCCTTCGAGGGTGCCTGTCGCGAGACGGGTCTCACGTTGCACGCCGTGGCGATCGCGGCGTTGGACGACGTCGCGGTGCTGCCTCCTGAGGGAGACCGCGCAGCGGCCTGAGGGGCAGGGGGACGACACGGCGTGGGGAAGATGCCGTGGCGTTCCCTTGCGCCCCGGGTGCATCGGGGTAGCGTCCAAGTCGTGGTCGCGACTGCGGCTTGGACGTCCGAACCTCGGAGGACCCATGGCCCAGCAGGTCCCCAGCGGTGGGAAGACGGTGAAGCGCGCCTACCGACGCGATGTCGGCGGCGCCTGGTGGACGGCGCTCGTCGTCGTGACGGTGCTGATCGGCTTGATCGGACGCAGCGACAGTGGCTTCTGGAGCGTGTTCCTGTGGAGCATCGTGGGGTTTGTCGTGGGTTCGCTCACGGCGATCGCGGTGGCTGGCCGTGTGGTGGCCGCGAGTTCGGAGGATGAGGCGTTCGCCGGTCTCATCGGGGTCCGGCCGGAGACCGCACGATGAAGTGGCTGCTCCTGGCCGTCGCGTTCGTCCTCGGGGCAGTGACCACGTGGTTCCTCACCGTGAAGCGGGTGACTCGGGTGGTGTCGGCAGAGGACCAGGTGCCGGGGGGCGCCGACGGGCAGGCTGCGGAGGGCACGGGCAGCTCCGCAGACGTCGAGGTCGACGACCTCGAGGACGCAGCGAGCGCTTTCGGTGGGGCTCACACCGCCACGTCCGACGCCTCGGGTGCTGCCGAGGCATGGGATCGCGACGCCGAGGACGAGGATGCGCTCATGTCGGGCCGGGCGGACGATGCTCCTGAGCTGAGCATGCCGCCCGTCGCGGATGCGACACCCAACGGTGACGTGGCGGGCCTCGGCGACCCTGACGGAGTGGCGGCCATCGACGAGCAGGTCGAGCAGCACACCGAGACCCCGAAGACACCGTGACATGAGGACGCCGTAGCGGATTTCCGTCAGTGGTTGACGAGCACTCCCTTGGCCTCACGAACTGTGATGGTCGTCGACGGGCCCGGCACGGTGACGGTCGAGGGGATCTCGTCCCACGTGGAGCCGTCCAGGCTGAAATCGGCCCCGAAGGTCGTGTCGACGCGGACCGGGTACTCGCCCTTCATTCGGTAGACGTGCGTGATGTCTCCGCTGGGGTAGACGCCGCCCGTTGATGTGGTGGGACCCACGGTCGAGCCGTCGCCGAACACGTAGGTGAACCCGACGAGCTTGGGGCGGATCTGCACGGGGATGCCGCGCAGCACGGCCCGGTCGACCTCGCCGGGCTGGAATCCTTCGACGGCCCAGTTGACCTTGTAGAACGTCGTCAGGTTCACGAGGGTCGTGTTGCCGGCCGGCTGGCTCGAGACCTGCGGCTTCGACCACGGCGTCCGCATGAAGGCAGCCTTCAGATCAGCCATCGTCAACGTCGGCCGAGACCCCGGCGCCACGTCGGTGTGACATGTGAGGCCCACACTGTTCCAAGGCTCAACGACTCGCCCGTCCATGACTGCTCGTCTCCATACTCGGGCAAGCGGGCCGACCGTGTTGGGCGGACAAGCCTTTAGCGCTTTGCTGCAAAGGACGTCCTGGTTGGGAGTACCTGGCAGAGCCTCATCGCAATCCGCCAGGGTTCGGTACTCGTAGTTCGGTCGCTTCTCATCCGCTTCTATGACTGTTGCCCCGTCGTCACCTGGGAATTTCGGTAAAGCCTTTAGTTGCTCGCGACTCAGCAGACCGACCGTTGCATAATCATTCGTGGTCTCGCACCCGACAACGTCCTTCCCGCTGCAAGCGAACGCGTCGTCGGGTAGTAGGACGATGGACAGGGCGGCGAGGCACGCTACCAACGCCAAGCGTGCCCTCCTCATGAAGGCCGGCCTAAGTCGGTAATCACCCAATGGTCTTTGTAAGTCACGACGGCCACAAATGCTCCAGAACCGGCCTTTGTAGTGTCAACCCGTTTGCCATGACTATCCACGATGGGCACGGCGAACTGGTCGAGTTTCACTAGGACTTGGCGCTGGCGCGAGTTAAAGATCGTCGCCGAGGAGAACGTGACCTTGAGCGTGTCACCGTCATGATGCTGAGAGGCGGCTTTGAGCTCGCTTGCGGACTTGTGCAGGTCGACACAGATCTTGCATGACGACTCAAAAAGTCCCTCGAGAAGTTCCGGCGACGCATCCTTGAATGAGCGGTTCAATTGCTCAAAATAGAACTCAGAAAAAGCGGCAGCGCCTGCTTGTGTTTCCGGGCGGGCGTTGGCTGGGATTTTCGCGATTACCGGGTCGACGGAGGTCGTTGGGCTGGGGACGGGCGTGGTTGTCGTCGTCGTGGGCGACGCCGACGTGGTTGTGCTTGCCGGGGGAGTCGTCCTGCTCGGTCCGGGGTCTCGGCCCGTGCACGCACCCAGCGTGGCGACCGCAATGAGCGCTGCGGCATACGGAAGGAGCGTGCGGTGTCGGTGCGGTGTGGCGGCTGCGGTCATCGGCGTCCCCTGTTGATCGTCGACCTTCGTGCGGTTGCATCGTCTGACGTGCGTTCACGCCGTCGTCCCTCGTCGGCAACCTACGACGATCGTCTCGCACCCGCATCCCGAGCGTGGTCCGTCATCCACAGGGCCTTCGGATATATGGGCCGTCAGGTCGCAGCCCCAGTGCACCGCTGTCCCGTAGATCACATTCGAATGGGTGGCGGCTGTCCAGAGCGACTACTACGCTGTGTAGTACCGACAGAGAAGCTGCCGGAACACATATCGAGTTCTGGAGTTGAGTTCAATGGGCACCATCCCCCGCGACACGCATGCGCAAGGCACCGCGCCAGTCACCGCGCATGACCCCACCAAGGGCGTCGTCACCTTCCAGGAGGAGGTGGTTCGGTCGTCCCTGGCTCGCAAGTTCCTCGCGGGTCTGCGCATCGTGCTCGGCTTCACCTTCCTCTGGCCCTTCCTCGACAAGATGTTCGGCTTCGGCTACATGACCCCTGCGGCCAAGGCCTGGATCCACGGCGGCGCGCCCGCCCAAGGATTCATGAAGGGTGCTGAGGGTCCGTTCGCCAGTTTCTTCAAGAACATCGCCGGCCCGTGGGCCGACTGGCTGTTCATGGCCGGCCTCCTCGGCATCGGCATCGCCCTCCTCGCCGGCGCCGGCCTCAAGCTCGCAGCCTGGACTGCCGGCCTCCTTCTCGCGCTGATGTACCTCGCCGAGTTCCCCCTCGGCACCACCGGCGCCTACACCAACCCGCTCTTCGACAGCCACTGGATCGAGGCACTGGGCATCGCGGTTCTCGCCACGACGCTCGCCGGGGACACCTGGGGCCTTGGCAAGTGGTGGGGCCGCCACGTCGGTAACGGCTTCCTGCGGTGAGTGGGTCGGTGACCGCGATCCCCTGACACGGTCACCAGCCCGGGCCTCGAGCCCGAGCAGCAAGGCGGTCCTCCTCGGAGGGCCGCCTTCCTGCTGCGCCGGGCGCGCTGGTCAGTCGGGCGTGAAGGCGCAGAACTCGTTGCCGGCGGGGTCGGCCATGACGGTCCAGCCGATGCCGCCGTCGCCCTTCTCCCGGACCGCCGTCGCGCCGGCGACCACGAGGGCCCCCACGTCGTCGGTCGTCACGTCGATGTGGATGCGGTTCTTCGTCGTCTTGTCCTCGGGCACGGGCTGAAAGACGATCGCCTCGAACGGCAGCCCCGACACGTTCTCGACATGGCTCCAGCCCTCATCGCGGACGACGTCGCCGCCGAGGGCCTCGCCCCACCAGCGGGCGAGTCGGTGGGCAGCGTCCTCGTCGCCCGTGACGTCCCAGACGAGCTCGTAGGCAGGCTCGCTGACCGGCCTGTCCCGGACGAAGACGCAGAACTCCTGTCCGTCGGGGTCGAACAGCACCGTCCAGCGCGGCTGCTCGTCGTGGACCACGGCGCCGGCGTCCAGTGCGGGCTGCAGCGAGGCGGCCCGGATGTCCAGGTGGAGACGGTTCTTCGCGGTCTTGGGCTCCGGCACCTGGTTGACCCACACCCGGACCTCGTCACCGACGCGCAGGCACGAGCCGCCGTCGTCGTGCGGGTGTGCCTCCCAGTCCAGGAGCGGGCCCCAGAACGCGGACAGGGCATGCGGGTCGATGGCGTCGATGCACAGGTCCTTGTACGTCGCGAGCGGCATGGGATGACCGTAAACCCATGCGGCACCTGGCCTTCCCATCCTCAGGGACGACACGACGAGGAGCCTGTCGGTGCCGGGCGGCATACTCGGCTCCATGCAGCGCATCGACGGCCACCTCGTCCTGAGTCCCACGGACCTGACGAAGCACGTCGCCTGCGCGCACATCACGACCCTCGATCTCGAGGCGCTCGATG
This sequence comes from Terrabacter sp. 2YAF2, assembly GCF_052114705.1. Lineage (NCBI taxonomy): Bacteria > Bacillati > Actinomycetota > Actinomycetes > Micrococcales > Intrasporangiaceae > Terrabacter > Terrabacter sp. 2YAF2. The sequence goes on along the minus strand of NZ_JBFRFG010000012.1, from coordinate 109,999 downwards.
CCGCGCCCGCTCGGGGCGGCAGCCCGCGGGTGGCTGCGACCGGCGCCGACGACTCGCTCAACCTCGTCTTCGCCAAGGGTCTCCAGCACGAACGCGCCTACCTCGACCGACTCGTGGCCGAGGGGCGGGTCGTCGAGAACATCGCGTCGCTCGGGCTGCGCGGTGTCGAGGCCGAGGCTGCGACCGTCGACGCGATGCGCCGCGGCGTCGACGTCATCTACCAGGCGACGTTCTTCGACGGTCACTGGGTGGGGCTTGCCGACTTCCTGCTGCGCGTCGACGAGCCGAGCGACCTGGGTCCCTGGCGCTACGACATCGCCGACACCAAGCTCGCTCGTCGGCTCAAGGTTCCCGCCCTGCTCCAGATGGCGACGTATGCCGCCCGCCTCGAGCTGCTCCAGGGCGTCCCTCCGCAGTGGTTGACCGTCGTCACCGGTGACGCCGAGTCGCACCCGTGGCGTCTCGTCGACGTCGCCCCCTACGCGCGCCGTCGCCGTGCCGAGCTTCACGACGCCATCGCCCAGCCGCGCGAGACCGAGTCGGCGCGGGTGCAGCACTGCGGGCAGTGCCGGTGGAAGGAGCGCTGCGCGCAGGAGTGGCTTGACCGCGACGACCTGATCCAGGTCGCGGGCATGCGTGCGGACCACCGGTCAGCGCTGATCGACCTCGGCATCCCGACCCTGCGGTCGCTGGCGCAGTCGACTGAGGAGCTGCTGGCGCCGGCCCTGTCGATCGCCACGCGACGTCGGCTGCTCCAGCAGGCCCGGCTGCAGCTCGCCGAGCGTGAGACGGGTCAGGCGCAGTACGAGCTGCTCGACCCCGAGCCGGGTCGGGGTCTGCAGATGCTGCCTGAGCCCGACGAGGGCGACGTCTACCTCGACTTCGAGGGCGACCCGTGGGCCGAGGGCGGCGCGGGGCGCGAGTACCTCGCGGGCCTGTGGACCCGTCAGGGAGAGTTCGTCGAGTTCTGGGCGCATGACTTCGCCGAGGAGGGACGTCTGACGGCCGGGCTGCTCGACTGGCTCACCGACCGGTGGCGGCGTCATCCCGACATGCACGTCTACCACTACGCGCCCTACGAGACGACGGCCCTGAAGCGGCTCGTCGGGCAGCACGCCACCCGCGAGGCCGAGCTCGACCAGCTGTTGCGGCACGAGGTGTTCGTCGACCTCTACGCCGTGGTGCGACAGGGCGTGCGCATCAGCAAGGGGTCCTACTCGATCAAGAAGCTCGAGGAGTTCTACTGGGGCCACACGAGATCCGCTGACGGCGCAGGTGTGGCCGACGGTCTCTCGTCCGTCGTCGAGTACGAACGCTGGCTCGCCGGACGGGACGACGGTTCGGCCGACCAGGCCATCCTCGACGACATTCGCCGCTACAACGAGGAGGACGTCCGTTCGACGCTGGCCCTGCACGAGTGGCTCGAGGACCGGCGGGCCGAGCTCGAGCGGTCCGGTCTTGCGTTGACCCGGCCCGTGCCGGAGAAGCTGCGCGAGATCTCCGACGAGGAGCGCGCCGAGATCGCCCTCGCGGACCGGCTCGTCGGCCGCGGGCACGAGCTCCTCGCCGGACTCGTGGGGTGGCATCGGCGCGAGAAGCGCCCGGAGTGGTGGGACTTCTTCCGTTACAAGGAGCTCGAGACCCCTGAGCTCGTCGAGGACGGCACCGCGATCGGTGACCTCGGGGAGCCCGAGGAGATGCGCGTCGTCAAGCTCTCCAAGGTGTGGCGCTACCCGTTCCCACCCCAGGACTGCAAGGTGGCGGTCGGCAAGTACGTCCCCGACGTCGACACCCACGCGCCGGTCGGCAAGGTCGTCGCCATCGACCCGGTCGAGGGCTGGGTCGAGCTGTCGATGAAGAAGTCTCTCGCGCCGCCACGACCACGCGGTCTCGGCGGGCCCGGGCCCGTCATGGACGCCGTGCTGCGCGCCAGCATCGCCCGCACCGCAGAGCTGGTGCTCGCCGGGGGAAGCAACCTCGCGACGCGACTCATCGAGCGTCTCGTCCCGACCGGCGACGTGCTCACGGCTCGCCGCGACGAGACCCCCAAGGACGTCGTCGTCCGGGTCGGACGCACGCTCAAAGGCGAGGTGCTCGCGGTCCAGGGCCCGCCCGGCACGGGCAAGACGTATGCCGGGTCGGCCCTGATTCGCGAGCTGCTCGACGCGGGGCTCCGAGTCGGTGTCACGGCGCAGTCGCACGCCGTCGTGCTCAACCTCCTCGACGAGGTGGCGCGACCCGCATGGCACAAGGACGGCAGCAACGTCGAGGAGGGAGTCGAGCCCGACGATCCCAACGCCCTGATCCATCACACCTCCGACAACGCCGCGATCGCGGCCGCCCTCGCGAGCGGCGAGGCCACGCTCGTCGGTGGCACTGCCTGGCTCTGGTCCCGTGACGACATGGTCGAGGCGGTGGACGTGCTCGTCATCGACGAGGCGGGTCAGTTCTCGCTCGCCAACGCCGTGGCCGTCGCCCCGGCCGCGCGCTCGCTCGTCCTGCTCGGCGACCCCCAGCAGCTGACCCAGCCGACCAAGGCGGTCCACCCGTACGGATCCGGCGTGTCGGCCCTCGACCACCTGCGCACCACGGACGACGGTCTCGTCCACGACGTCATCCCCGCCGACCGGGGCGTCTTCCTCGACCGCACGCACCGCATGCACCCGAGTCTGACGGCGTTCGTCTCCGAGCTCGCCTACGAGGGTCGCCTCGAGTCGGCGCCCGGCCGGGAGCGGCTCTCGGTGGAGGCGCCGGGCGCGCTTTCGGGAGATGGCCTCCGCTGGGTGCCGGTCGAGCACGAGAGCCTCGCCGAGCAGTCGAACGGCCAGGAGGCCGTCGTCGTCCGCGCCCTCGTGGACGACCTGTTGCGCGGCAGCTGGACCACCGCAGAAGGGGACTCACTGCCCATCGAGCTCTCCGACATCCTCATCGTCGCCCCGTACAACGCGCACGTCGCAACGCTGAGCGCCGAACTGCCTGATGGCGCGCGGGTCGGGACGGTCGACAAGTTCCAGGGACAGCAGGGCGCCGTCGTCATCTACTCACTGGCGAGCACGACGGCGGCACTCGCGCCCCGCGGCGTCTCGTTCCTCTACGACCTGCACCGACTCAACGTCGCCATCTCGCGCGCCAAGGCCATGGCCGTCATCGTCGGGAGCCCGCTGCTGACCGACGCGGAGGTCCACACGCCCGAGGAGCTGCGCGCCGTCAACGCGCTCTGCCGTTACGTCGACGAGGCCAAGACCGTCTGACCGCGTCCTCGCCGACGGGACGACCTCACGGACGGCGGGGGAGCGTCGCCAGGTCTGCCTCGACGACCTCGCGGTCCTCGGCGTCGGTGACCCGCATGCAGACCTGCCGGGCCTCGGCCTCGAAGCGGTCGGAAGCGTCGAAGTCGCCGCCGACGGCCGCGGCCCGCGCCGAGGCCTCGAGGGCCGCCGCGAGGTCCCAGTCGTCCACGTCCCCTGCGCGCGAGATCGCCACGTATCGCGCCGCGTGGTAGGCCGCCGTGTCCGCCTGTCCCAGGACGGCGTGTACCCGCGAGCACAGCCAGTGGCCACGGCCGACGTTGGCGGGGCGGACGTCCTCCACCTGGTTCCAGTGGTGGAAGGACGCGTGCGCCCGCGCGATCATCGCGTCGTCGTCCTCGACCGACCGGTCATCCCGGTCGAGCAGCTCCCAGGTCGCGTTGTAGAGGTCCACGCCGAGGCGCCGGTGGTCGATGTCGCTCATGGCGGCAACCTAGCGCGGTGGTCCGGCGTCGGAGAGAGCGTGCGGAAGTGCCTCCCACGAGGTCGGCACGGGCAGCCGCCCTCAGGCGCCGTGGGCGGCGACCTCCCAGAGGCGGCCTTCGCCGCGGATGCCGGGCAAAGCGTCCCGGATGGACCGCTCGGCGAGCTCGGGGGCGACACCGAGGTCGACGGCATACCGCAGGGCAACGGCCGGGGTGCGCTGGACGCCGTGGCGGCAGTGCACGAGCACTCGCTTGCCCTCGGCCCGGAACTGGCGCAGCGCCGACGACGCGTCGTCGAGGACGAAGTCGAGGTGCGGGTTCGTCTCCTCCTGCTCCTCGTCGTTGATCCAGAACTCGATGTGGTCGCGGGCGGTCATCCCGGTCGCCGGGATGTCGTCGAGGCCGAGCGCGCACAGGGAGACGATGGCCTGGACGTCGAGCTCGCGGACCCGGCCGAGGTCCGAGATGGTGCCGAGGACGATGTCCGGGTCGATCGGGTGCGGGATCCCGAGGGTGGGGATCTGTGGGTCGCCCATCGAGGTGACGGACGGCCAGTCGTCATGACGACGGCCACCCACCGAGGTCGAGACGGCAAGCTCGACGAGATCGTGCGCGCGCAGCCCGGGCCAGCCGTGCACCATACGGCGCCACTGGGTCGGGACGGCCGAGGCGCCGTACCGTGCCCCGAGCAGCGCGCCTGCGACGGCTGCGACCGTGTCCGTGTCGTGTCCGGCCCGCACCGCCGCCTGCAGGCCGCGCTGCAGGTGCATGGCGGAGCCGTCGCCCCGGTCGGTCGTCGTGATCGCGGCCCAGGCGTCCTGCAGAGCGGTCACGGTGAAGCCGTTGTCGCCGAACCCGCCCGGCTCCGCTCCGGTCGCAGCCTCGATCCAGTCGCCCCACCGGCCGACGTTGGCGGCGCTGACGAGGTCGAGCCCGGCGGCGAGGTCGAGACGTCCCTCGGTGACCGCGACCCGGATCGCCTCCGACCACAGCACGGCGGAATCCCCGGCCAGCGGGTCCGCGTGGGTCAGCAGGGCGATGGCCCGCGCGGCCCGCGCGGTCGCGTCGCGGTCCTCGAGCGCCGACAGCCCGACGATCGACGTACGCATCAGGGCCCCGTTCCCGGCCGTCAGCCCGGTCCGCGCGTGCAGCGCCTCGCTGGCGCGGGTCAGGCGGTCGTGCGGTGCGCCGGCGAGGTGCTTCGCCTCCGTCAGGACGGAGCGCGTCTGGGTCCCCACGTCCGTGGCGCCCCCGTCGAGCCACGCCGTGAAAGCCTCGGACACGGCGTCCAGTCCCGCGGGCGAGGCGAGGTCGGCGCCCTGGGCTGCCACCCGAGCCACACAGAGCGTCATCTGCGTGTCGTCGCTCCACTCTCCCGGCTCGTACGGGCCGAGGCCACCGCCCTTCATCACGGCCTCACCGACCGGTGGTGCGGCCATCTCGTAGGGCACGCCGAGGGCGTCGCCGCAGGCTTCACCGAGCAGCACCCCCGCCGCACGGTCGACAGCGATGGGGCGGATCGGCACGGCTGCTCCTCGGTGGCGTGGATGACGGTCGGTCACGTTGGGGGTGGCGCGCCTCGGGGGCGGCGCACAGGAAAACTACCGTCCGGCGCGATCCATCCGGACGTGCGGTCCAGCCCTCGACGCCGGTGCGGACGGCGCGGCCCGACCCGTGGCGCCCCAGGGCGACGCCGTAGGCTTCTCGCGTGCTGCAACCCCTGACCGTCGTGCTGCTCGTCGCGAGCGGCGTGCTGGCCCTGATGGCCGCGCACCACCTTCTCCGGGGCCGTCTCGTCGACGACCCGGTCATCGTCGTCGGCGCCGCCATCGAGCTCGCGCTGCTCGTGCAGCTCGTCGTGGGCCTGGCCAAGGCGTCTGCAATCGGCAACGGCGCCGAGCGGGCGACCTTCATCGCCTACCTCTTCACGGTGCTGCTCGTCATCCCGGCCACGATCGTCATCGCCGTCAAGGAGAAGACGCAGTGGGCGATGGGCGTCGTGCTCGGGGGCGCCTTCGTCGTCGCCATCCTCGTCGCCCGTCTGCAGCAGGTCTGGAGCCTCAATGCCTGAGCCGCAACGCCAATCTCCGCCCGACTCCCAGCCGGAGCCGCACGACGAGTCGCAGCACGAGTCCCCGCACACCGGGCACGGCTTCGGTCGTCTCCTCGTCGCGGTCTACGGCCTCCTCGCGCTCGCCGCCACGGGGCGCTCGATCCTGCAGATCAGCGAGTACTTCGACCGGGCCCCGGTGCCCTACATCCTCTCGGCGGTCGCGGCCGTCATCTACCTCGTCGCGACGGTCGGGCTCGCACGGGGTGACCGGGCGTCGGTGCGCCTCGCGACCATCGCCCTGTCCGTCGAGCTGGTCGGCGTCCTCGTCGTCGGGACTGTCTCGGCGCTCAGACCTCAGGCGTTCCCGGACAAGACGGTCTGGTCACACTTCGGGCAGGGCTACGGCTTCGTGCCGCTCCTCCTGCCACTCGTCGGCCTGTGGTGGATCCGCCGCACGGCCCGCGCCAGTGCTGCTTCCGCCGCCGAGGTGGCGCAGTCGGCGGACTGACGCGTCGCCGATAGGGTTGCCGCCATGACCGAGCAGACCCCTGCCCCTGCGCCGACGACGCAGGCGACACCCGTCGCCGGCCCCCTGACGGTTCGCGAGATCAGCGCCGACGAGGCCGTCGAGACCCTCCTCGAGCTCGGCGGCAGCTTCCTCCAGACGCCCGCCTGGGGCCGGGCCAAGGCGGGCTGGCGCCGCACGCACCTCGGCTGGTTCGACGCCTCGGGCCGCCGGGTCGGTGCGGGCCTCGTGCTCTCACGCACCATCCCGCGCCTCTCCCGGTCCTACGCCTACCTGCCGGAGGGCCCCGGCCTGCCCTGGGACGTCGTCGCGACCGACCCGTCGGCCTGGATCGACCCGCTCGTCGCGTGGGCCAGGAGCACCAAGGCCTTCGCGCTGCGCCTCGGCTACCCCGTCGTCTCGCGCATCTGGGACCGCGAGCCGGTCAAGAAGCAGGTCGTCGACAACGGCCTGCTCAGCTTCACGAGCCTCCCCGCCGCTGTCGACAACCCCGCCGCCCGCCGCCTCGAAGCCTGGCTCGACCGCAACCAGTGGCTCGCCCTCGGTGCCGACGGCGTCGCGGTCGGCCAGCCCCGCCTGCTCTGCGTGGTCGACTTGCGCGACCGCACGGACGCGGACCTCCTCAAGGGCATGAACCAGCAGTGGCGCCGCAACGTCAAGAAGGCCGAGAAGGCCGGGGTGCAGGTGCGCACCGTCGGCCCGGAGGGTCTGGACACCTTCCACGCTCTCTACGTCGAGTCGGCCGAGCGCGACCACTTCCTGCCCAGGCCCAAGGCGTACTTCGAGGTCATGGCCAACTCGTTCACGTCCGACGGCGGCAGAGACGGGGCGGCATCGGCGTGCTTCTACGAGGCCCACGTCGACGGCGACGTGCTCGCGTCGGCGCTGATGATCCGGTTCGGCCGCACCTTCTCCTACCTCTACGGGGGCTCGACCGAGCGCAACCGCGACGCCCGCGCCTCGAACGCCCTGCAGTGGCAGGCGATGCGCGACGCCGCGGCAGCCGGGTGCGAGGCCTACGACTTCCGGGGCTTCAACACCTCGCTCGGGGCCACGAGCCCCCTCACCGGGCTGCTGCTCTTCAAGCTCGGCGCCGGCGCCGACGTCGTCGAGATGGTGGGGGAGCGCGAGCTCGTCCTCAGCAGGTTCTGGCACTTCGCCTTCGCCCGCGCCATGGCTGCCCGCATCGCGATCAACAAGCGCCGCAACGGCGCTCGCGCCGCGGAGGACGGCGCCGACATCTGAGCTGCCGCCACCGTCACCGCCGTCTGATGTCGAAGTAGGGGCTGATGGAGCAGGTCGCATAGTCCTGGCCCTGTTGCGCCGTGACGACGACCCCGTCGACCACGATGCGGCACGACACCGCGCCGGTGACCCCGGACCCCGTGGGGTCACTGATCCGGACCCGGAGGCTGAAGTAGTCGTTGTTCGTCGCCCCCGGGTCGACGGGTGTCTCGAAGGCGAGCGGTGCGGCCTGCGCGGGGTAGTCGTAGCGGTGGTGAGCCGCGTCCGAGAGCGACACCTCGATGCGGGCGCCCTTCTCGGCATACGCCTCGAAGCGGATGGTCCGGGCGTTCGCCGGAACGGGTGTGACGGGGATGGCCGGGACCGTGACGCCCCTGGGCAGCGGCATCGTGCCCGACCGGGTCGGCATGGGGGCCGTCGGAAGTGGAGCCGTCCGGGTCGCCGTGGGCCGGTGTCGGGTGACGCCGACGGCGGGCCGGGCCACCGGGTCGAGGTCGTCCGCGAGGCCTGACGCAGCCCAGAAGCCGATGGGCACGATGACTCCGACGACGATCGCCACGACGTGCCACGCCTGGAGGCGTCCGCCGAGCAGCCGGGCCGCGTGACCGCCACCAAGCTCCACCGTGCGAGGGTCGGGGGGCACGGGCGGGCCGGGCTGCGGAGGCACGTGGCCGCGGGGCTGAGCCGCGGAGCGCTGCGGCACCCAGCTGGGCTCGGCTGGCGTCTCCCGCCCGAAAAACGTGTCGTATGCCGGCGGCCCCGCAGGTGCGCCCTGCCCGTAGACATCGTCGGGCGTGTCAGGTGGGTCGACGGGGGGCGCGGCGCCCACAGCCGGCATCGTGCTGGGCGCATCTGTGATGGCTGCGACGGTGGCATCGCGTGTCGGGTCCGGACGGTTGCCCAGTGGTCCTGTGGGCTGTTCTGACACGTCGTCCCCCTGTCTGTTCCTGCAGTCTGCACCGCTGGTCAGCGGGCGTTCTCTCGCGTTGCTCGGCGGCGTCTCGTCACATCTCGGGCGTGCAGGTCACCGTGGCGCCTCCGGTGCTGATGGCCACCAGCCGGCTCCCGGCATACACGCGGCACTGCAGCTGGCCCGTTCCGGACACCACGCTGGCCGTCACGTGAAGGCGCGACGGCCGCTCATTCAGGTGCACCGTTGCGGCGAAGGGGAGCGCACTGGACGACGTGTCGGTGGCGGAGTCGTTGGCAAACGTCTGGACCAGAACGTCCGCCGAAGGGGCGGCATCGGCCGTGGGGAGGCTCACCACCTCGACGCGAAGCGCGGCGGCACCGCCGGGCACCGCCACGGTCTTGGGCTTGCCTGGTAAAGCCGGGAGAACGCCCGACGTGTCGCCCGCCAGCTCGACCGTCACGGGGTCGACCGACATCGGGTCGACCCCGGCCGGCAGGTCTCCGCCCATGGGCACCTCGATGCCGGTGCTGCTGCCACCGGTGTAGGAGTACTCGTCGGAGCCGCTCGAGAAGTGGCCGAGCAGGAGCGGCACGAGCAGCAGCAGCCAGCCCGACCGACGTCGACGGCGAGCCGGCCTGGTCGGTGGCGTGGTGAGCGTCGGCGGCACCGGTGCGGACCATGCCGTCGGCTCGTGCCTCGCGGGGTCCTGACTAGTTGGCTGGGGCGCCCAGGCCTCGGGCGGCAGGGCCGGGCCCGACGGAGCCGGACCGGAGCCCGGCGCACGGTCGGGGGCCCCGTTCGACACATCGTCCGGCGCATCGTCCGGGAAGGAGACGTGCCGGTCCTGCTGCGGGTCCGGGAGGACCGGACGCAGGCGATCTGGATCGGACAACAGTGCCTCGCTTCGACGGGTGGGACCACGGTAGGTCCTCTGGAGCCCCGTCGTCGCACCTCGGACCACTCGGGTCGGCGCGGCGTTCCCATGCCCGCGACCGATCCGCGGCGCCCGGCATCCGGAGACGGTCAGTCGGCACGCGGGATATCGGTTCGGAGCGTGCCGCGTCGCGCGCCTATCCTGTCGACCATGCCCGACGAGCCCGCGAACGCACCCGCGCGCTCGCGGCCACCCCGACGTCGCGGTCGCCGCCGACGGGCCACGGGGGAGACGGCGTCCCAGGCGGCCGCGAGGTCCCAGACGTCCGTGGAGCCGAGCGAGCGTCGCAGCTCCGGTCGCGGCCCGGCTCCGCACCGCCAGGGTGGCCCCAGCCTGACACCGGAGCAGCGGGAGGCCCGCCGCGCCGCGCGGGCGGCCACGGTTCCGCCGATCACGTATCCCGAGCACCTGCCCGTCGTCGACCGGCGTGAGGACATCGCGGCCGCGATCCGCGACCACCAGGTCGTCGTCATCGCCGGAGAGACCGGCTCGGGCAAGACGACCCAGATCCCGAAGATCTGCCTCGAGCTCGGCCGGGGCCTCGACGGCGTCATCGGCCACACCCAGCCGCGGCGCATCGCGGCCCGCGCCGTCGCCGAGCGCCTGTCCGAGGAGCTGGCCGTCGAGCTCGGCACCGCCGTCGGCTACCAGGTCCGGTTCACCGACCAGAGCAGCCGCGACACCCTCGTCAAGGTCATGACCGACGGCATCCTGCTCGCCGAGATGCAGCGCGACCGCGACCTGCGCCGCTACGACACGATCATCATCGACGAGGCCCACGAGCGCAGCCTCAACATCGACTTCATCCTCGGCTACCTCAAGCAGCTGCTCCCTCGGCGCCCGGACCTCAAGGTCATCATCACCTCGGCGACGATCGACCCCCAACGCTTCGCCGAGCACTTCGCCGACCCTGCCACGGGGGAGCCGGCCCCGATCATCGAGGTCTCGGGCCGCACCTTCCCCGTCGAGATCCGTTACCGCCCGCTCGTCGACCCCGACCGTCCCGAGGCCGAGGAGCGCGACATGGTGACCGGCGTCTGCGAGGCCGTCGAGGAGCTGTGGACCGAGCGGCACTCCGGGACGAGCAGCGACATCCTCGTCTTCTTCTCGGGCGAGCGCGAGATCCGCGATGCCGCCGACGCCCTGAACGGGATGAAGTTGCCCGTCACCGAGGTGGTCCCGCTCTACGGACGCCTCTCGGCCGCCGAGCAGCACCGCGTCTTCTCCTCCCACACCGGCCGCCGAATCGTCTTGGCCACCAACGTCGCCGAGACCTCGCTCACGGTCCCGGGCATCCGCTACGTCATCGACACCGGCACGGCGCGCATCAGCCGCTACAGCCAGCGCACCAAGGTCCAGCGACTCCCCATCGAGCCGGTGAGCCAGGCCTCCGCCAACCAACGCTCAGGCCGTTGCGGCCGTGTCTCCGACGGCATCGCGATCCGGCTCTACTCCGAGGACGACTACGCCAGCCGCCCCGAGTTCACCGACCCCGAGATCCTGCGCACCAACCTCGCGTCCGTCATCCTGCAGATGACGAGTCTGGGGCTCGGCGACATCGCCCGCTTCCCGTTCGTCGACCCGCCCGACAGCCGCCAGATCACCGACGGCGTCCGGCTCCTCGAGGAGCTCCAGGCCTTCTCGCCCGAGGACGACCAGCCCGCCGCGGGAGGTCGGCGGCGCCCGGGACGTCGCCTCACGGCATACGGCCGCACCATCGCAGCCCTGCCCATCGACCCCCGCCACGCCCGCATGGTCATCGAGGCCGACAAGCGTGGGGTGCTGCGCGAGGTGCTCGTCATCGTCGCCGCCCTGTCGATCCAGGACCCGCGCGAGCGGCCGCAGGACAAGCAGGAGCTCGCCAACGCCGCGCACAAGCGCTTCGCCGACGAGACGAGCGACTTCGTCACTTGGCTAGGCCTCTGGGCCTACCTCAAGGAGCAGCAGAAGGAGCTGAGCAGCAGCGCCTTCCGCCGGATGTGCAAGGCCGAGTTCCTCCACTACCTGCGCATCCGCGAGTGGCAGGACCTCCACAGCCAGGTGAAGCAGGCGGCCAAGTCGGCCGGGCTCGACGTCAGCCGCGGGACCGTCCACGTCGGCGAGGGCGAGATCGACGCCGACGCGATCCACCAGTCGCTGCTCGCCGGCCTGCTCTCGCACGTCGGCGTCCGCGACGAGCAGAAGCGGGAGTATGCCGGCGCCCGCGGCACGCGGTTCGGCATCAGTCCCGGGTCGGCGCTCTTCCGCAAGCAGCCCCAGTTCGTCATGGCCGAGGAGCTCGTCGAGACGAGTCGCCTGTGGGCCCGGGTCAACGCGCGCATCGACCCGGTCTGGGCCGAGCAGCTGGGCGAGCACCTCGTCAAGCGGCAGTACTCCGAGCCGCGGTGGTCGGGCAAGCGCGGCTCGGCCGTCGCGACCGAACGGGTCACGCTCTACGGGGTGCCGCTCGTCGTCGGACGCGTCGTCGGCCTCGGTCGCGTCGACCCCGAGCTCGCCCGCGACCTCTTCATCCGTCACGCCCTCGTCGAGGGGGACTGGCACACCGAGCACGCCTTCCTCCGCGACAACGCGGCCCTCGTCGAGCGGCTCGGCGAGCTCGAGGCCCGCACGCGAAGGCGCGACATCGTCGTCGACGACAGCACGTTGATCGCGTTCTACGACAAGCGGATTCCCGCCGATGTCGTCTCGGGACGTCACTTCGACACGTGGTGGAAGAAGGCACGGCGCCAGACGCCCGACCTGCTGACCTTCACCGAGGAGCTGCTCCTGCGCGAGAGCGCGGGCAGCATCGCCGACGAGGACCACCCGACGACGTGGACCCAGGGCGAGAACGTCCTGCCGGTCACCTACCAGTTCGAGCCCGGGTCGGCACAGGACGGCGTGACTGTCCACATCCCCGTCGAGCGGCTCAACCAGGTGACGCCCGAGGGCTTCGACTGGCAGGTGCCGGGCTTCCGCGAGGAGCTCGTCACGGCCCTGATCCGCAGTCTCCCCAAGGGGATCCGCCGCAACCTCGTGCCCGCGCCGGACCATGCGCGCGCCGTCCTGCCCGACCTCGACCCGACGTCGGGCCCGCTGCTCGTGGCGCTCGCGACGGTGCTGCGACGCCGGGCCGGGGTGGCCGTCACGCCGGCCGACTTCGAGACCGACCGTGTGCCGCCGCACCTGCAGGTCACCTTCAGCGTCGACGGCGCGGACGGCCGACCCATCGCCACGGGCAAGGACCTCGAGGCCGTTCGCGACACCGCGGCGCCACAGCTGCGTCGTCAGGTGAGCCGGGCGGGGTCCGGCATCGAGCGCCCCGGCCTCACGTCGTTCCCCGACGAAGGGGTGCCCGAGTCCTTCGAGGGCGCTCAGGGCATCCAGGGCTTCCCGGCCCTCGTCGACACCGGGGCTGCCGTCGACCTGCGCGTGCTTCCGACCCGGGCCGAGGCCGACGCCGAGCACCGCCTCGGCGTGCGACGACTGCTCCTGCTCGGCATCAGCCCGCCATGGAAGCAGATCCTCGCCCGCCTGACGAACAGCCAGAAGCTCGCACTCGGGCACAACCCGCACGGCAGCGTCCCGGCACTGCTCGACGACTGCCTGGCCGCCGCCGTCGACGCCATCCGCGACGACGCGGTCACTGATCGCGCCGACCACACCGTGCGCAGCCGCGAGGACTTCGAGTGGGCCCTGTCAGCCGTGCGCACCCACACGAGCGCCAAGGTCGTGCAGGTCGTCGGCCTCGTCGAGCCGATCCTCGCCAAACACCTCGCCCTGACCAACCGCCTCGCCGAGCTCGACCGCTCGAGCAGCCCTGCCATCCGCCCGATGCTCGCCGACGTCCGCGCGCAGCTGCGCGAGCTCGTGCGGCCGGGGTTCGTCGCCGACACGGGCTTGCGCCGGCTCCCTGACCTCGACCGCTACCTGCGGGCGATCGCCCACCGGCTCGACAAGGCACCGGCCAACCTGGCGCGCGACGCACAGGCCCTCGAGCAGGTCGACCTCGTCGAGGGCCGCTACGCCGACCTGCTCGACGCGCTGCGGCCCGCCCAGCGCGGCGCAGCCGACGTCGTCGACATCGGCTGGATGATCGAGGAGCTGCGGGTGTCGCTCTTCGCGCAGACGGTCGGGACGGCATACAGCGTCTCGCCGCAGCGCATCCTCAAGGCGATCGCGAAGGTCCGCGGCTGACCCGTCCCGCGTCCCGCGCCGACGCCCTGCGCTGGGGAATCATGGGATGGAGCGGGGCGTTGCACCCTTCGACCCCGTACGACGAAAGGCCAGACCCGTGCAGGACCCGACCGAGCTCTTCCAGTTCGAGAGCGACACCTCACCCAGCCAGCTCCAGGAGCTGCAGGCATCGGTGCTCGTGGTCGCCCTCGGCGGATTCATCGACGCCGGCCACACCCAGCGACTGATGGCCGACCACATCCTCGAGACGCACGACTCGCGCGTCATCGCCTCCTTCGACGTCGACCAGCTGCTCGACTACCGCGGGCGCCGCCCCGTCATGGTCTTCGACCGCGACCACTGGAGCAGCTACGACGATCCGAGCCTGCTGCTCCACCGCGTCGTCGACAAGGAGGGCGTGCCCTTCCTGCTCCTCGTCGGCCCCGAGCCGGACTACCAGTGGAACCGCATGGTCGAGGCCACGACAGCGCTCATCAGGACGTTCGGTGTCGACCTCACGGTCAGCGTCCACGGCATCCCCATGGCCGTGCCCCACACCCGTCCCCTCGGCGTCACCGCCCACGGCACCAACCCGCGTCTCGTGACCGGCAACGACCCGGCGTTCGGCACGGTCCAGGTGCCGGCGAGCTTCTCGTCCCTGCTCGAGTTCCGGCTCGGTGAGGCGGGTCTCGACGCCATCGGCTTCGCCGTCCACGTGCCGCACTACCTCGGACAGAGCGAGTTCGCCGACGCAGCCGTGCTCGGTCTCGAGCGCGTGCGTGCCGCCACCGGCCTCGACCTCGACCTGCGCGAGCTCGCGGCGACCGCCGGGCTCAACCGCGCCGAGATCAGCCGGCAGATGGAGGAGTCCGACGAGATCACGGCGGTCGTCCGGGCCCTCGAGCAGCAGTACGACACCTTCCTCGAGGGACGCCAGCAGCGCAACCTGCTCGCCACCGACCTGTCCGACCTGCCCACGGCCGACGAGATCGGCGCCGAGTTCGAGGCGTTCCTCAAGGACGTCACCGAGGACGACGAGCAGTAGCAGTCTCCGCTCCCGATCCCACAGGTGGATGGAGGTATCCGGCTACCGGCTCTGGTCGCCGATCACCTCGACCCACTGACCGTCCGGCTGGTCAGGGTTTCGCCTCGCTCCAGCGGCGGATGACGGAGGTGTCGGCGACGAAGCGGACCTCGTCGGTGCCGGCCCAGGTGCGGGCGGCGCTCGTGAGCGTGGCCTCGACGGCGGCTGCGGCGGCTGCGGCTTGCTGCTCGGGCACGTGCACAAGCAGCTCGTCGTGCAGGCACAGCACGATCTGGCCTCCCAGCGGACGCACCGCGTGGCGCACCGTTGCCGCCCAGGCCTTGAAGAGCTCGGCGGCGGATCCCTGGATGATCGCGTTGCGCGCGTAGCGGCCGCGGGCGCCGTCGGCGCCGGTGGCCGCGAACTCGGCGTTGCCTGACGGCTCGGGCGAACCCGGTTCGAGGGCCGGCAGGGGCACGCCGCCGAAGCGGATGAGCCGGCCGCCCCACGTGCGCACCGGTCGACGCGCCACACCGTCGGCGTAGGCGCGGTCGAGCAGCCCCATGGCCACGGGGTAGGCGCGCTCGAGGTCCTTGAGGGCCTCACCCGCCGCCCCCGAACGCTGGCCGTACATCGCCGCGAGCACGGCGACCTTGGCCTTGGGTCGGTCGGCGCCGAGCTTGGCCGCCACCGGGGCATAGAGGTCGTCGGCGCGGGTCGCCTCGGCGAAGGCCCGGTCGGCGCTGACGACCGCAAGCACCCGAGGCTCGATCTGGCCGAGGTCGGCCCGGACGAAGACGTGCCCCGGTGCGGCGCAGATCGCGGGTCTCAAGGGGGCCGGCAGGTTGTGCAGGCCGTTCTGGGCCGTCATGCGGCCGGCCGCGCCGTCGCACGCCGTCCAGCCGCCGCGCAGCCGGTCGTCGGACCCGACGTGGTCGTCCAGCCACCGGTAGCCGTAGGTGGTCGCGATCCGCTCGTCCTTGCGCCAGCGCAGGAGTGCGTCGACGAGTGGGTGCGTGTGCCGGTAGGGCTCGAGCACCCAGGCGCGGGTGTTGGGCACGTCGACGCCGGCGGACAGGAGCAGGTCACGCACCTGCGCGGGGTTGCGCAGGTCGGTGCGCTCGCGGCCGCGAGCGTGTCGCAGCACGAGTGCGTCACGCTCTCGGCGGATGCGTGCGGCGTCCGCGTCGTCGAGCGGTCGGGCTCCTGCGGAGGCGGCGATGAGGTCCTCGGCCGCCGCGCGGTCGACGGGCAGCCCGTCGCGCTCGAGCTCGAGGCAGAGCACGGCGGCCGCGGACTCGGACCACACGGTGCGCTCGAGGCGGGCGACGTGCGAGCCCCCGATGCGACCTAGAGCCTCGCGCTGAGCCCGCTGGCAGTCGAGGGCCAGCAGCGCGAGCTCGCGCAGCCTCGTCTCGTCCGTCGCCCATCCCAGTGCGTCGGCCCTCAGATGGCCGTCGGGGGTGAGCAGGTCCAGGTCGGCACCGGCCGCGACGTCGAAGAGATCGCCGTCGAAGCCGCTCAGGCGCGGTGCACGTGGTGCCGGCACGGCGGCCTCGTCGAGCCCGCGGCAGCCCGCGACGACGTGGCCCGGGGTAGCCCACCAGCCGCCGTGGACGATGCGGTGTGCCTCCGCGAGGTCCCACGTGCGCGACACCTCGACGCCGGCGCCGACGACACCCCGCAGCGTCGACGCGGCCGACCACACGACCCATCGCGGTCCGAGACGCCCCGTGGCCTCGACGAAGCGGCGTGTCACGTCGCCGAGCGGCCACGGCTCGTCGACACCCGGCCCCACGGCATACGCCCCGTGCGGGCCGACGACGAGCGCGACGGGCGGGGGCCCGGGCTCCTCGTCACTCAAGGATGCTCGCGATCCGGCCCACCGCGTCGCGGAGGATCTCGGGTGACGTGGCGTAGTTGACCCGAGCATGTCCGCGCCCACCACAGCCGAAGATGGGCCCGGGGGAGAGCGCGACGCGAGCACGGCGCAGCACCTCACCCGCCGGGTCGTCGCCGAGGCCGACATCGGTGAGGTCGAGCCACGCGAGATAGGTCGACTCGGGCACGACGAGACGGGCGCCGGGCAGCTGCTCAGCGACGAGGTCGGCGAGCAGGTGCCGGTTCGCGTCCAGCTCGTCGACGAGCCGGTGGAGCCAGCCGCGACCGTCTCGGTAGGCCGCCGTCTGGGCGATGACGCCCAGATGGCTCGCGCCGAAGGTGACGAAGGGGTGCAGCCGGCGGACGTCGTCGACGGCCGCGTCGCCGGGCACGATGATCGCCGCCTTGAGTCCCGCGAGGTTCCACGCCTTGGAGGCCGACGTGACGGTGACGCCGCGCTCGGTGCCGGGCACGGTGAGGTAGGGCGTGAAGGTGCTCGTCGGGAGGACGAGCGGCCCGTGGATCTCGTCGGACAGGACGCGCACGCCGTGCTCGTCGGCCACGCGCGCGAGCGCCTCCAGCTCGGCCGGGGTGTGCACCGTGCCCGTCGGGTTGTGCGGGTTGGACAGGAGGTATGCCGTCCGGGCGCCCTCGGCGGTCAGGCCGGCGAAGACCTCGGCGAGCCGTTCGAGGTCGAGGCGGTGGTCGGCCCCGAGGGGCGCTTCGACGACCCGGCGTCCGCACGCCTCGATGACCTCGTAGAAGGCGTTGTAGACCGGCGGGCTGACGACCACCGGGCCCCCTGCGTCGGTGAAGAGGCCGAGGAGGTGGGTCACGCCGGTCAGGACGTCGGCCACGCGGGTGGTCGTCCGCGGATCGAAGTCCCACCCCCACTCGGCGTCCGCGAACGCAGCGACCTGGACGGCATACTCCTCGGTCAACGCGTAGCCGGTGTCACCCCGCGACACGGCGGCACTCACGGCGTCGACGACGGCCGGACACGGGGCACAGTCCATCTCCGCGATCCACATCGGGATGACGTCGGACCCGTGCACGCCCCACTTGACGGACGTGCGGTCACGACGCAGGTCTGCCAGCGACACCCCGAGGATCGGTGGCTGCGTCCTTCTCGTCTCGCCCATGGGGCGACCCTACGAGAGGGGACCGACGCGGTCGCGTGTGGTCCCATGGCGCCGTCGACTGGGTACGAGGGTGCCACGGGCGACGCCGGCGGCTTACGGTGTCGTCGGCGGCGACCGAGCCGCGCAAAAACAGACATCACAGACAGAGGCGGGAACTCGTGAGCATCTTGGGTTGGAGCAGGGACGCGACGATGAAGGCATCGGACGCGACCGCCGCACAGCTGCGCAAGGCGAAGGACGCCGGCGCGCTCGAGCGCGCCGCTCTGCCTGCCGAGGGAGGGCTCACGGGAGCGGCGACCCGACTCGTCGAACGTCTCCTCGACGTCGGCATCGACGGCAAGGGGCCCTTCGACCCCGCCCACGAGGTGGCGGCCAAGGCACTCGAGCAAGCCCATGGCGATCGCGAACAGGCCCTTCGGGTCATCGCCCGCGACCACCGCCAGCTCGGTGCCGTGGGCGGTTTCGCCACCGGCTTGGGCGGGTTCTTCACGATGCCGATCTCGTTGCCCGCCAACGTCCTGGAGTTCTACCTCCTCGCCACCCGCATGACGGCCGCCACGGCCAAGGTGCGGGGCTACGACATCGACCAGCCCGAGATCCGCTCGGCGATCCTGCTCAGTCTCGCCGGTGCCGACAGCGACGACCTGCTCAAGAAGGCCGGCCTGCAAGCCGCCGGAGGCAAGCTGTCGTCGGTCGCCTTCGACCGGCTGCCCGCACCGGCCCTGATGGTCCTCAACAAGGCCGTCGGCTTCCGCCTGCTCGGCCGTATCGGCCAGGGCACGTTCGCCAGGCTCGGGCGGGCCGTGCCCCTCGTCGGCGGACTCATCGGCGCGGCGGTCGACGTCTACATGCTCAGCCGCATCGCCAAGCAGGCCGCCAAGGAGTTCCCGGCCGTCGCGACCTTCGGGCCCTGAGCCCACCGGGTTGGGCGAGCCAGACCTGTGAGGAGAGGGAAGATCACCGTTTCGCAACGCCGTCAGCGCGGGGGAATCGCCCCGGCCACTCGCTCGTTGGGCCGAGCATGAAGACCGCATCCGGCATCAAGATGGCAGCCACCGTCGCATCGGTCGTGCGCGCTTCCACCCGGCCTGGCGCACCGAGCATCCCGGAGCGGGTGCAGGCCGTGCCACGCCTCGTGCGCTGCACCCTGGAGCGGACGTATGCCGGCACGACCCTCAAGCGGCTCGGGCTCGTCGCCGGGGCGGTCGCCTACGTCGCGTCCCCGATCGACCTGCTGCCCGAGGCGATCCTCCCCGTCGTCGGCGCCGCCGACGACGCCGTCGTCATCTCGTGGGCGATCAAGGCGTTCTTCGAGGAGACCGATCGCTTCATCGCCTGGGAGGCCGGCCAGGGCGTGCGCGTGCGCCCGTCACGGCCGCCTCGTGAGAGGGCCGGCGTCCTCCGGCTGACGGCCCGTGCGACGGAGGCAACGACCGGCGGGACCGCTGGTGCGGAGCCGGCCACGAGTGCCGGTCGCGGGGACCGCGTGCGGCTACCCGAGGGCGCGCGGCAGGCGGCCACCGACTACGTCCTCGAGTCGGTGCGCAAGCGTCTGGAGCGCTGAACGGGGTCGAACGACGTCGTCCGGCTGCAGGAGCACTCCTTCACCGGCAGGCTCACGGAGCAGATGGATCCGGGATGGCGAACGCTGCGGGTTCGTGAGGCGAACGCTTGAGGTCATTTTTTGCCAATTTCCCGTGAGATCTTGCCAAAAACCTCCGCCACGGGACAGGGTGTCGGCATGCGCCGATCCACCGTTTTCGCGGCCGCAGTCCTCGCGCCGCTCACCGTCGCCCTCACCGCCTGCTCGTCGGGCTCCGCCGCGGGGAGCGGCAGCGGGGATGGGAACGCCATCACCGTCGCCGCGAGCGGCGACACCAACGTGCAGGAGCTGTGGCAGCAGGTCCTCATCCCGGACTTCCAGAAGGCCAACCCCGGAACGACGGTCAAGCTGACCTTCGACCTGCACGGCAGCAACGACCAGCAGAACTTCGCCCGACTGGCCGCGGCGACCCAGCAGGGCAAGGATCCCGGCGTCGACCTGGTCGCCAGCTTCACCGACAAGGCGGCCGGTGCCGGGCTGCTCGCCGACGTCAGTGCCAGTCAGGTGCCCGGCCTGGCCAGTGTCGACCCCGCGGTCGTGGCCGCCGGTGGCAAGGGCGCCGTCCCCTACCGCGCGTCCTCGGTGCTGCTGGCCTACAACCCGGGCAAGGTCCCCGACCCGCCGACGACCCTCGATGCCCTGCTCGCATGGATCAAGGCGCACCCCGGGCGCTTCACCTACAACTCTCCCAAGAGCGGGGGATCGGGGCAGGCCTTCGTCGTCACCGTCCTCGACAAGACGACCCCGCAGGCAGACCGCGACCAGATGACGACCGGCTACCACAAGGACCTCGAGAAGGACTGGGACGCCGGCTGGAAGACCCTCTCCGACCTGACCCCGTCGGTCTACCAGAAGGGGGTCTACCCCAACGGCAACAACCAGGTGCTGCAACTGCTCTCGTCGGGACAGATCGACCTGGCACCGGTGTGGTCCGACCAGTTCATCTCCGGTCAGGCGGCCGGCACCATCCCGAAGACGATGAAGGCCCAGCAGATCAAGGACCCGGCCTTCACCGGCGGGGCGGCCTACGTCGGTGTGACCAAGGCGTCGAAGAACCAGGCCTTGGCCTACAAGCTCGTCGACTTCATGCTCCAGCCCGACGAGCAGGCAAAGATCGCTGACAAGATCGCGGGCTACCCCGCCATCTCGATGAGCAAGATGAGCCAGGCGATCCAGGAGAAGTTCGCGGCGGCCGACGCAAACACGCTACGGCCCGGATACAACCCCGACCACAGCAGCGACATCAACAACCTGTGGGACCAGAACGTCCCGGGGCAATGACCCTTCCCCCGGTGACCGTCCCGGCTGCGACCGTCACCCCTGACACCGTCCCGTCCGGGGCGGTGACCCCCGGGAGCGTCCCGCCCGGAACCGCCTCCTCAGGGCGCCCGACCCGGCGCCACCGGCTGACCGGTCTCCTGCTCGCGAGCCCGCCCCTGCTGCTGGTCGCGGTCTTCGTCGGCTTCCCGATTCTCGTCGCCGTCGCCTACAGCCTCGGACACACCGGTGGCCCCAACGCCACCGTCAGCCTGATCGCCAAGGACCAGGTGAAGGTGGACGCCTGGTGGAAGCAGAGCTTCGGTGCCTACACCCAGCTCTTCGCGGACGACCGCTTCCGCCGCGACCTCGTCGTCACCGTCGTGGTCGCGCTGCTCACGACGGTGATCGTGCTCGTGCTCGCCTGGGTCATCGCCCTCTACGTGCGGCTCACCGACACGTGGGCCTCCAGGATGCTCTCGGCGCTCGCGGTCGTGCCGATGTTCATCCCCGTCGTCATTGCGTCGTGGGCGATCCTCACCTTCTACTCCAGCGATGGCTTCGTGCGCTCCGTCGCCTCGCACGTCGGCCTCACTGCGCCGGTTTGGGGCTACACCACCACCGCCGTGGTCATCGGGCTCGTCTGGACCCACCTGCCGTTCGCCACGCTCATGATCGTGTCGGGGGTGCAGGGCGTGCCCGACGCCCTCATCGAGGCGGGCCGTGACGCGGGTGCGTCCATACCTCGGGTCGTCTGGAACGTCGTCGCGCCCATGGCGCTCGTGCCGACCGTCATAGCTGGCACCTTCACCGCGATCGGCACGCTGGGGTCGTTCACCGTGCCCTACTTCACCGGGCCGAACGCGCCGAAGATGCTCGGGGTCGACATGGCCGACTACTTCACCTCCTACAACCTGCCCCAGGCCTCGGTGGTGATGGCCGTCGTCGTCTTCGTCGTGGCCGCCGGCTTCGGGGTGGTCTACGTGTGGGCCAACTACCGCGGGGCCTCGGACCCCGCGGCGACGGAACCGTCGTGAGGCGCGCGAGCGGGCAGACGCTGACCGCGGTTCTGCTCGCCGTGCTCGGCGTCTTCATCCTCGGACCCCTGATCTGGCTCGGTGTCCGCGCCTTCGCCACGAGCTGGAGCTACCCGTCGCTCGGCCCGGACGGCTGGACGCTGTCGTGGTGGCAGGCGGTCTTCGACGACCCCAACCTCAAGGGGTCGGTGGTGCTGTCCTTCGAGTTCGCCCTGGTCACGATGGCGGTGTCGGCGCTGATCTGTCTACCGGCCGCCTACGCCTTCGCGAGATTCGACTTCCCGGGAAGACGGTTCTTCCTCATCGGCCTGTTCGCCACCAACGCGTTCCCCAAGATGGGGCTCTTCGTCGCCCTGGCCTCGTTGTTCTACACGCTGGGTCTGATGTCGACCTTCTCCGGTGTCGTGATCATCCACCTGCTGGGCACCGTCGTCTTCATGACGTGGATCCCGGCAGCGGCTTTCGCGGCCGTCCCCCGCGCCTACGAGGAGGCGGCCCGTGACGCCGGGGCGGGGCGCATCACGGTGCTACGCACGGTCACCCTCCCGCTCGCCGCCCCCGGCATCGTCGTCGCGCTCATCATGAGCTTCCTCGCCTCCTTCGACGAGGCGCAGGGCACCTACCTGGTCGGTAACCCCGACTACGTGACGATGCCGACCCAGATGTACTCCCTCGTCCTCAACTACCCGCCACAGGTGTCCGCCGTGTTCTCCATCCTCCTGGCCATCCCGTCGGCGGCACTGCTCCTGCTCGTCCGCAAGCACGTCATGGGCGGTCAGCTCGCCGAAGGGTTCCAGATCAGATGACCTCGACCACCCGCCCCCACACCGCCGAGGCGGCCGCCGTGCCGGAGGCCGCGACCGACGGTCTCGTCCTGCGTGGGGTCAGCAAGGTGCTGGGGGGCAAGACCATCGTCGACGACCTCGATCTGCGGGTCGCGAAGGGCGAGCTGGTCTGCCTGCTCGGGCCCTCGGGCTGCGGCAAGACGACCACGCTGCGCATGGTCGCGGGCTTCCTCGGGCCCGATGCGGGGGCGGTGACCATCGAGGGTCGTGACGTCACCGGTCTGCCCCCCGAGCGGCGGCCCACCGCGATGGTCTTCCAGAACTACGCGCTGTGGCCGCACATGTCGGTGTTCGACAACGTCGCCTTCCCGCTCCGGCTGCGAAAGCTGCCCAAGGTGGAGATCCGCACCCAGGTCGAGGAGGTGCTCGAGCTGGTCGGCCTCACCCACCACGTGCGCTCGCGGCCGGCGCGCATCTCCGGTGGCGAGCAGCAGCGGGTCGCCCTTGCGCGGGCGCTCGTGCAGCGGCCGCAGGTGCTCCTGCTCGACGAGCCGCTCTCCAACCTCGACGCCAAGCTGCGGGTGCGTGTGCGCGAGGACATCCGCGAGATCCAGCAGCGGCTCGGCATCACGACCGTCGTCGTCACGCACGACCAGGACGAGGCGCTCTCGATGTCGGACCGGGTTGCGGTGATGAACGCCGGGCGGATCGAGCAGTACGCCGCCCCCGCTGAGCTCTACCGCACGCCGGCCACGACCTTCGTCGGCGGTTTCGTCGGCGCGACCAACACGGTGCGCGGCCGACTCGAGGGCGATGCCGCGGGGCCGGTCGTCGTCCTCAGCGTCGACTCGGGCGAACTGCGGGTGCCGGTGGGATCGACCAACCTCCGGCAGGGGGTCTCGAGCGCTGCCGACGACATCCTCACCGTGCGGCCTGAGGACGTGGTCGTCACGGGTCTCGTCGGGAACGCTGGGGTCTCGGCGGTCGTCGACCGGATCATCCCCCGCGGCCACTTCACCGAGGTCGTGCTGTCGGTCGCCGGGTCGACGCTCCGGGCCTACGTCGACGCGGACGCCGCCGCCGTCGCGCAGCCGCGGGGACAGGTGAGGATCGGCCTGCGACGGGTGCTGGTCTACCGCGACGGGCGTCTGCTGTGACCATCGACCCGCGAGCCGGTGGCGGCCGTGCCCTCGCCGTCGCCCACCGTGGCGACCCGGTCACCCACCGGGAGAACACCCTTCCGGCCGTACTGCGCGCCATCGACGCCGGTGCCGACCTCGTCGAGATCGACGTCAAGACGACGGCCGACGGGGTGAGCGTCGTCCTGCACGACGACAACCTCGCCCGGCTGTGGGAGGTCGAGCACGACATCCGCGAGCTGACGGTGCACGAGGTGGACGCGGTCGGTGCCGCCCCCGGTATGGGGTCGATGCGGATCCCGCAGCTCCAGCAGGTGCTGCGCGCCGTATCCAGCACGGGTGTCGGCCTGCTCATCGACATGGATTCCGGGGAGTGGGCCTCGGCTGCCCTCTCGACGGTGGCGCGGGCCGCGTCAGCGGGTGAGGTGCGGCCGAGCCAGGTCGTCTGGTGCGGGCACGTCGACGCCCTCCGCGCCGTGCGCCTAGCCGATCCGAACGCCCGGATCTTCCTCTCGTGGGGCGAGCAGCTTCGAGACGGGCTGCCCTCCGACGAGCTCGTGGACGAGTTGCGGCCCGAGGCGTTCAACCCGCACTGGGAGGCCTTGGGCGGCCCGGTCCGCGACTGGGCGTCCGACCACGGGCTGGCGCTGTGCTGCTGGACGGTCGATGACCGCGACACCATCGCGACGGTGCTGCAGGAGGGGGCCGACGCGGTGATCAGCAACGAGGTCGACCTCGTCGTGCAGGAGGTGGCCCGGTGGAACCAGACGCTGGCGCGGTGAGCGCAGCGGCTGCCGCGGCGGCATACGGCATCGACATGGAGCACGCGCTCGAGGTGGCTGTGGAGTGCGCCGAGCTCGCGGCGCACGTGATGCGCGACGTGCCACGGGGGGTCGTGCGCACGAAGGCGCACCCCGCTGACGTCGTCACCGACATCGACGTGGCCACGGAGGAGGCGGTGCGGGCGCTGCTGGCGCAGGCGTTTCCCGACCACGTTGTCGTGGGGGAGGAGCTCGGGGGGAGCACCGACCTCGACGGCGGCGGCCCTACCTGGTGGTGCGACCCCGTCGACGGCACGACCAACCTGGCGTCGGGACTGCCGTGGACCTCCTTC
The DNA here is from genome assembly GCF_052114705.1 of Terrabacter sp. 2YAF2. Classification (NCBI taxonomy): domain Bacteria; kingdom Bacillati; phylum Actinomycetota; class Actinomycetes; order Micrococcales; family Intrasporangiaceae; genus Terrabacter; species Terrabacter sp. 2YAF2. The sequence goes on along the minus strand of NZ_JBFRFG010000012.1, from coordinate 85,458 downwards.
TCCCTCGCGCTCTCGGTGGGTCGCGTTCCGCTCGTGGGCGTCGTCGGCGATCCCTGGCGTCATGAGGTGCTGACGGCCCGGGCAGACGGAGGGGCGCACCGGCGCCTGCCCGACGGCAGTGTCGTGGCAGTGCGGGCCTCACCCGTGACGACTCCGGAGGGGCAGGTGGTTCTCACCGAATGGGCGTCGTACGTGCCGTGGCCCGGGATGCTCGAGCTGCTCGAGGGACTGGCCGGGCAGCACTGCACGAGCCGCGTGATGGGCTCGGGGACGCTGGCCATCGCGTCGGTGGGTGCCGGCCGGGCGGCCGGTGCGGTGATCGGGGAGTTCCAACCGGAGGACCACCTCGCGGCGCTCCTGCTGTCGGCGGAAGCCGGCGCCGTGGTTCGCGACGTCGCCGGTCGGGAGACTCGGTGGCCGGTGCCGGGGCCCTTCTCCGTTGCTGCCCCGGGGGTGGATGCCGCCCTGGGTGGCCTCCTTCGCCCACGACCTCGCCTGCCCTGACCGGAGGGGACCGGCCCAGGGTGGTTGTGGTCACCCCGGACTGCGTGAGCGAGGGCACGTTGACGTCAGGATGCGGTGAACCCTCGCGGCGCTCGATCCACACCTCCTCGGCGTGACAGGCGCTCGTCCACAGGCCAGCCGACGGGCCTGTCCCCGGCGGAAGGCGGGGGCGAGGCTCGGTGCATGCCGAAGATCTCACTGTCCGGGCCGGCCGAGCTGCTGACCATCATCCCCTTCCACCTGGGCTTCCAGCCGGCACGCAGCGTCGTCGTGGTCTGCTTCCACGGCAAACGACTCGGACTGGTGGCCCGCCTCGATCTCGTCGACGCGCAGTTGGCCGAGGAGGCAGCTGAGCAGACCGTGCCGACCCTGCTCCAGGGGGCGCCTTCGTCCGTGGCCCTCGTGGGCTTCGAGGACATGCCCGACGAGTCCCTTCCCCTGCTCGAGGCCATCGCCGACAGCATCTCCGCCGATCGAGTCATGGTCCGGGAGCGCCTCGTCGTCCGCGACGGCCGTTGGCGTTCCGTCGGGTGCGACTGCTGCCCCGACGAGGGCTGGCTCCTGCCCGAGCAGGCCGACGTGCCTGCCGTTGCGAGCTACGTGGCACTCGGGCACGCGGTGCTCCCGGACCGCGACGAGCTGGCCCGACTCGTCGAGCCGCTCGCACCGTCCGAGCCCCGGCACGACCTGGCCCTGGCGGCCATCGAGGACTGGCAGCGCCGCTACCGGGCCGCTGGAGGGTCGGTGAGCGACCTGCCGGGCCCAGCCGGCAGGCGCCGTCGGTTCCCGCGGCGCGCGAGCTCTGCGAGCACCGGGCTCGGAGTGCTGGAGGGCGGCGACCCGTCCGCGCGCCAGTTCCTCGTCAACGACTCACTGGTCGCTTGGGGTGGGGTGCTGAACGGTGACATCGAGGGCTACGGCATCGAGCACTGGCTGCCGTCCCTCGTGGGGCCGCTCCGCGACGTCGAGGTCCGGGACGCCCTCATCGGATGGCTGTGCCCGGGCACGGTGCCGCTCGACACGTTCCCTGACGACCTCGTCGTCATGCTGGACGTGCTTCTCGGTCCGGAGCTGCGACTCGCCCCGACGGCCGGCGACGCAGGACTCGATTCAGCGCGTGACTCGGCCTGGGGCCAAGCAGGCGACGTCACGGGCGACGGCGGCGGGACGGGTGGCGACGTCGCGTCGCGGCTCACCGCTTCGGATCGCGAGGCGCTGCGGGCCCTCCACGAGCTGCTCGACCTCGGGTCGGCGCCTGCGCCCGGCGGCGTCCCGGGAGTGGAGTCCGACGCCCCGGCGGGTGACGCCGCCGACCGGCCCGCCGGCCCCGACGGAGTCCGCGGACGCGAGACCGGTGAGAGCTGGGAGGACTGGGACGAGGCCACGTTGCCGCGCCTGGTGCTCGGACGCCTCGAGCCCGTGTGCCGACTCACCCCGGCTGTGCACGCAGCACCGCTGCTCTCGGTCGTCGCGGCGCTCGCGTGGTGGTGTGGCGACGGGGCGCGGGCCGGAGTGGCGGTCGACCATGCGCTCGACCTCGAGCCCGACCACCGGCTGAGCCGACTGGTGCGCCGGTCGCTCGACCACGGCCTCCGGCCGTCCCGCTGCGCGTGACCCCTCGGCGCACCCGGCCCGCGGGGGCGTCCATGTCGTGGACCGGCCGATCTCCTCCGGGGGGCGTCTCGCGTATGGTTTGACCAGGTCACGAGTACCAGCGACAAGCCCCGGCTCGCTGGTCGGCAACCCTCCTACGCGGTGGGGTGCCCCGGGTGAGGACCTGGCCGCGCTCGTCCCGGGTGCGTGCAAGCGCGAGGACCGAGGAGTACCCCGATGACCGTCACCCACCGGAAGCCGAGCTCGCGTCGTCCCGCGCGGCACGCTGCCGCTGGCACTGCGCCGTCCGAGGGCGTCGCCCCGCCGTCGTCCGGTCACGCAACGGCTGGGCCGAGGACGGCGGACCGGGGCGACGAGACCACGGTGCCTGCACGGCGCGAACCGGACGGTGCCTGGCGCGACGGCGATCCCGTGGGTGCGCGGCAGTTCGTCCACATCGGTGACGTGGAGCTCGAGCGCGGAGGTGTGCTGCCAGACGTCCGCATCGCCTACGAGACGTGGGGCCGGCTCAACGACGCGGGCGACAACGTCGTGCTCGTCGAGCACGCGCTGACCGGCGACAGCCACGTCGTCGGTGAGGCGGGGCCGGGGCACCCATCACCCGGATGGTGGAACTCCCTGGTCGCCGAGGGCGGCCCGGTCGACCCCGACGAGTGGTTCGTCATCGCCTCCAACGTCCTCGGCGGCTGCCAGGGCAGCACCGGCCCGTCGACTCCCGCCCCGGACGGCCAACCCTGGGGGAGTCGGTTCCCCTACGTCACCGTCCGTGACCAGGTCACAGCCGAGCGTCTGCTCCTCGACCACCTGGGCATCCGCCGGGTCGCTGCCGTCGTGGGCGGCTCGATGGGCGGCATGCGAGCGATCGAGTGGGCGGTCACGCATCCTGACGACGTCGACCGGTGCATCGTCCTCGCCTCGACCGCCCGCGCCACCGCCGACCAGATCGCCTGGTGCCAGCCGCAGCTGCTGGCCATCCGTCACGATCCCGACTTCGCGGGCGGGGACTACTACTCGAGCGACCGCCGCCCGGACACCGGCCTGGGTCTCGCGCGTCGCATCGCCCACATCACCTACCGCACGGAGTCCGAGCTCGACGAGCGCTTCGGGCGCTCCGCCCAGCTCGGCGAGGACCCGTTGCGCGCCGGTGACCGAGGTCGCTTTGCCGTCGAGTCCTACCTCGACCACCACGCCGGCAAGCTGGCGCGACGTTTCGACGCGAACTCCTATGTCGTCCTGACCGAGGCGATGAACTCCCACGACGTGGGCCGGGACCGGGGCGGTCTGCCGGCAGCCCTGGGCCGCGTCAGCGCCGACTGCACCATCGTGTCGGTCGACACCGACCGCCTCTACCCACCGCGCCTCTCGGACGAGCTGCACGCCGCCCTGCCCTTCTCCGAGCGTGCGCACATCGTCTCCGACTTCGGCCACGACGGATTCCTCATCGAGGAGGAGCAGGTGGGCCGGATCATCCGAGGCGCGCTGGACCGCCGCCGCGGCTGAACCCGGCTGGGCACGTCTGCGCGGTGCGCGCGGGACGCACCGGACGTGCCTCGATATCGGGTACGGTGCGAGCACTGGTTGTTTCCGTCCCAAGGAGGTCCGGGAAAGTGGCCATCGTCGTTGGTTATGTCGCCACCAAAGAAGGTCGCGCGGCGCTCAAGCGAGCCGCCGAGGAATGCGTCCTGCGCGGTGCGAAGCTCGTCGTCATCAGCTCCCACCGTGGAGGCAAGGACTTTGACGCGGACGAGGCCAGGGAGTTCGAGAGCGAGCTTGCCCGCGTGCAGGCGATCCTCGAGGAGAAGGGGCTCGAGCACGAGGTGCGGCAGCTGGTCCGGGGCAACGACCCCGCCGAGGACCTCATCTCCGTCGCCGAGGAGGAGAAGGCCGACTTCATCGTCATCGGGCTTCGGCGCCGCAGCCCGGTGGGCAAGCTCATCCTCGGCTCCAACGCGCAGCGGATCCTGCTCGACGCGAGCTGTCCCGTCCTGGCGGTCAAGGGCGAGTGACGCGTCGGGGGTCGCCTGTGGGCGGGTCCCATCGGCCTCGTCAGCCGATCAGCGCCGTGCGCGGGTTCGCCGTCCGTTCGCTCAGATGGCGTGTGCCGTTTTATAATGTCGGAGTACCGGATCGCACCAGGCGCACCGAGAGCTCGAGACAGGGATCGACTCCGACAGGCCACGCCCTCCCGGCACCAAACCCCATTCTTCTTCGTTGTGATGATGCATGCCCGAAACCGGGGTGATCAACCGACGAGGCCTGCGACGAAAGGCGACTGCATCCGTGCCCAAGGCAACAACCGCTGGAGCTCCGAAGACCCTGCCGAAGGTGTTCCAGCACGAGGCGATCATGCAGCTCCTGGTCAAGGGCAGCACTGACGGCACCATCACCGGAACGGAGATCGCCCGCGCCCAGGTCGATGCCGGTCTGGACCTGAAGCAGATGAAGCCGGTCCTCACCACGCTCGAGGCCCACGACATCGAGATCGTCGTCGACGCGCCCCACGCCAGCACGACGAAGAAGACCCGAACAGGGACCAAGGGAGGCACTGTGGCCACCGCACGCACCAGCACGGCCGCGGCGACGAAGTCCGCGACACGGACGACGACCGCGACCGCGGCGACGAAGACCGCCGCCAAGAAGACCACCACCAAGAAGGCTGCGACCAACGTCGGCGTCGCCAAGGCGGCTGCCAAGCCGGTCGCGAAGAAGACGGCGGCGAAGAAGACCGCGGCGAGCAAGGCCGCGACGCCGGCCGACGGCGTCGTCGTCGAGGCTGACAGCCCCGACGACGCCGAGCCCACGGACGCCCCGGTCGGCGAGCTCGAGGACGTCGTCGTCGAGCCCGTCGACGCCGACGAGGACTCCGAGGACGGCGTCGTCCCTGCCGTGGCCGCCAAGACCGAGGAGACCGAGGAGTCCGGCTTCGTCATCCGCGACGACGACGAGGACGACGCCCCGGCCCAGCAGGTCGTCACGGCCGGCGCCACGGCCGACCCGGTCAAGGACTACCTCAAGCAGATCGGCAAGGTCGCCCTCCTCAACGCCGAGCAGGAGGTCGAGCTCGCCAAGCGCATCGAGGCGGGCCTGTTCGCCGAGGAGAAGCTCAACTCCGGCGACAAGATCGACATGAAGCTCAAGCGTGAGCTGTGGTGGATCGCCCAGGACGGCAAGAAGGCCAAGAACCACCTGCTCGAGGCCAACCTGCGACTGGTGGTCTCCCTCGCCAAGCGTTACACCGGTCGCGGCATGCTCTTCCTCGACCTCATCCAGGAGGGCAACCTCGGCCTCATCCGTGCCGTCGAGAAGTTCGACTACACCAAGGGCTACAAGTTCTCGACCTACGCGACGTGGTGGATCCGCCAGGCCATCACGCGTGCCATGGCCGACCAGGCCCGCACCATCCGCATCCCGGTCCACATGGTCGAGGTCATCAACAAGCTCGCCCGTGTGCAGCGGCAGATGCTCCAGGACCTGGGCCGCGAGCCCACCCCGGAGGAGCTCGCCAAGGAGCTCGACATGACCCCGGAGAAGGTCGTCGAGGTCCAGAAGTACGGCCGCGAGCCCATCTCGCTGCACACCCCGCTCGGCGAGGACGGCGACAGCGAGTTCGGTGACCTCATCGAGGACTCCGAGGCCGTCGTCCCGGCCGACGCCGTGAGCTTCACGCTCCTGCAGGAGCAGCTGCACTCGGTGCTCGACACGCTCTCAGAGCGTGAGGCCGGCGTCGTGTCGATGCGTTTCGGCCTGACCGACGGCCAGCCGAAGACGCTGGACGAGATCGGCAAGGTCTACGGCGTGACGCGCGAGCGCATCCGGCAGATCGAGTCCAAGACGATGAGCAAGCTGCGTCATCCGAGCCGCAGCCAGGTGCTGCGCGACTACCTCGACTGACGGGCAGCGCTTCCGTCGCGGTCCAGCGGGTCAGGTGCCCTTTCGGGTACCTGACCCGCTGTCGTCCGCGCCCCCGCGCCGGGCACGAGGGGGACGGTCTCCGGCATGGCGGCGTCGATGCCAACCGATGGGATCCGTGCCGGTGAGGGGCCCTTCGAGAACGCCGGACGGCGGGGCCGGCCGCCGGTAGGCTCGGATCGTGCCTGTTCTCCGAGCTGGACGAGAGCACTCGGGCGCTGGCCGACCCCAACTCGGCCCGCGCCCCAAGATCGTCGGCTGACCATGGCCGAGCTCGCCGACCGACCTGACGTCGGGCCGCGCGAGTGGGCGGAGCGCGTTCCGGGCTTGCGTCTGGCCCGCTCCTATGAGCCCTCGTGGCTCCCGAAGGACATCGTCGCGGGGCTGGTCCTGTCCGCGCTGCTGGTGCCGCAGGGGATGGCGTATGCGCAGCTGGCCGGGCTGCCGCCCGTCACGGGTCTCTACACCTCGATCCTGTGTCTGATCGGGTATGCGGTGTTCGGCCCCTCCCGCGTGCTCGTGCTGGGACCGGACTCGTCCCTGGGCCCCATGATCGCGGCGACGATCGCCCCCCTGCTGCTGTCGGGCGGAGACCCCACGCGCGCCGTTGCGCTCGCATCGATGCTGGCCGTCATCGTCGGCGTCGTCATGGTCGTCGCGGGCCTGTCAGGGTTCGGGTTCGTCGCCGACCTGTTGTCGAAGCCGACACAGATCGGCTACATGAACGGGCTCGCGCTGACCATCATCATCGGCCAGCTGCCCAAGCTCTTCGGCTTCTCCACCGATGCCAACGGTCTGGTCGCCGAGACGAGCGCCTTCCTGTCTGGCCTGTTCGCCGGTGAGGCCAACCGTACGGCCGCCCTCATCGGACTCACCGCGCTCGCAGGCATCCTGCTCCTGAACAGGTTCATCCCCAAGGTCCCGAGCGTCCTCGTGGTCGTGGCCCTGACTGCCGTGGCGGTGAACCTCTTCGACCTCGAGGCCCACGGGGTCGACACGATCGGTGTGCTGCCGCAGGGCCTCCCCGCCTTCACGGTCCCGCACGTCACCTGGGGAGATCTCCCGCCGCTGGTGCTGGGCGCCCTCGCCATCGCCGTCGTCGCGCTCGCCGACACGATGTCCACGGCCTCGAGCTTCGCCGCCCGCAAGGGCGTCCGGGTCGAGGGCAACCAGGAGATGATCGGCATCGGGGCCGCCAACATCGCCGCCGGCGCCTTTCAGGGTTTCCCGGTCAGCACCAGCGGATCGCGCACTGCGGTCGCGGACCAGGCCGGCTCGCGGACCCAGGTCACGGGGATCGTGGGGGCCGTCGTGATCGCCGTCGTCCTGCTCTTCGCCAACTCGCTCATGCGGTACGTGCCCCAACCGACCTTGGGTGCCGTCGTCATCGCGGCCGCCGTGTCGCTGACCGACGTCGCCGGGGTGCGTCGGCTCTGGCTGCAGCGCCGGACGGAGTTCCTCCTGTCCCTCATCGCCCTGCTCGGCGTGGCCCTGCTGGGCGTCCTACCCGGCATCCTCGTCGCGGTGGGGCTGTCCATCCTCAACGTGTTCCGCCGCACCTGGTGGCCGCACCAGGCCGAGCTCGGCCGCGTGGAGGGGATCGCTGGGATGCACGACACCGAGAGCTATCCCGATGCGGCGCGGTTGCCCGGGCTGGTGGTCTACCGATTCGACGCCCCGCTCATCTTCGCCAATGCCCGGAGCTTCGGCGAGACCGTCCGCGAGATGGCTGAACGCGATCCGACCTTGCGCTGGATCGTCGTCGCCGCGGAGCCGATCACCGACGTCGACACCACGGCCGCGGACATGCTGGAGGAGCTCGACACCTGGCTGAACGCGCGCGACGTGTCCCTGGTCTTCGCGGAGATGAAGGACCCGGTTCGAGCGAAGATCGAGCGGTACGGCTTGACCCGCACCATCGCGCCAGAGCATTTCCTCCCGACTGTGGACGAGGCCGTGGCCGAGTACAAGCGCCGAACCGGCGTGAGCTGGGGAGACCCGAAGGAGCCGACATGACGACATCCGATCCGGCCGCCGCACCCGGCGCGGGCCCCACCCCGATGCGCAGGGCCTCGGCAGCACTTGCGCTGACAGCGTTGGCGGCGGCGTTGCTCTTCGTCGTCGTCGTCTCCATCCGCCGATGGGACGTCCTGCTGGTGAGCGTGCTCTCGCTCGGGCTCGCGGTGGTGGCCGCCTGGTACGTGGTGTCGCGCCGAGGACTCGTCCGAGCCGCTGCTGCTGCGCTCGTGGTGGGTGCGCTCGTCGTCTTCGTCGTGGTGATCCTCGCGAGCGAGAGCGGTCGCGTGCTGGCGGTCGGGCTGGGTCTCGCCGCCATCTCCGCAGTGGCGGCCGGCTACGCACTACCCCGGACCGCGCAGCCCGACGCCGCCGACGCCGCACGCAGGGCCAAACACGCGGTCCTGATCATGAACCCGCGGTCAGGGGGAGGCAAGGTCGCGCGGTTCGGGCTGGTCGAGCTCTGTCGGCAGCGGGGCGTCGAGGCCCATGTGCTCACCCCTGGCGAGGACCTACGAGCAGTGGCCGAGGCCGCCGTGGCCGAGGGGGCGGACCTGCTCGGTATGGCTGGGGGTGACGGATCGCTGGCGATCGTCGCCTCCGTCGCGAGCCGACACGACCTGCCCTTCGTCGTGGTGCCGGCCGGCACGCGCAACCACTTTGCCCTCGACCTTGGAATCGATCGCGAGGACGTCCCGGGCGCGATGGATGCCTTCGACGACGGAGTCGACCGGCGGGTGGACCTGGCCGAGATCAACGGGCGGGTGTTCGTCAACAACGCATCGATGGGGGTGTACGCCAAGGTCGTCCAGTCGGCGGACTACCGGGATGCCAAGGTGCAGACCGCCTCGGCCCTCCTGCCGGACATGCTGGGTCCCGGAGCCAGACCCCTCGACCTGCACTACAGGCTGGCGTCCGGGGAGGAGGCCGTCCCCGGCCAGCTCCTGCTGGTGTCGAACAACCGCTACGACCTGGCGCACCTGCGCGGCGGAGGGACGCGCGACCGCCTCGACGCCGGGGTGCTGGGAATCGTCGCACTACGGGTCAGCTCTGCTGCGGATGCGGAAAAGGTGACTCTCCTGGAGATGGCGGGCCAGGTGCAGCACTTCGCCGGGTGGAACGAGTGGACCGCGTCCCAGTTCGAGGTGGACTCGTCCGGGCCCGTCGAGGTGGGCGTCGACGGCGAGGCCCTCGTCCTGGATCCACCGCTGCGCTTCGTCATCCGGCCGGGGGCCGTCACCATCAGGCTTCCGCGTGCGGCGCTGCAGAGGGCGCGCGACAGCCACCCGGCGCGGATGACCCTGAGGTCGACCCCGGTCGAGCTCTGGCAGACGGCGACCGGCGCCGGTGCGAGGGCCGGATGAGGCCAGTGAGCGGTCCGACCCCTCCCGAGTCCGTCGAGGCCCGGCTTGCCGAGCGCTTCTCGGCTCGTGACGATCCCCGGCTGTCGAGGGTGGTGCGGATGTTGCGCTCCTTGGACTCGGTCGACCGGGATGTCTACCGGGCTGTGGCGCGGCTGCCCACGGCGTGGCTCGACACACCGCTGCGCCGAAGCTCGGACTTCGCCGACTTCTCCAAGCCCTGGCTCCTGACGGCGGCCGTCCTGGCCGCGGTCGGGGGAGCGAGAGGGCGCCGAGCCGCCCTGACGGGCGTGGCCGCGATCGGGGTGACGTCGTTCCTGGTCAACCAGCCGATGAAGCTGGCAGCCCGTCGCCGTCCCCACCGTTCGCGGCTGGGCGTGCCGCAGACGCGGTGGGTCGGTATGCCGTCGTCCGCCTCGTTTCCCTCCGGCCACTCCGCGTCGGCCGCGGCGTTCTGCGTCGCGGTCAGCCGGGCAGTTCCCGAGCTGCGCTGGCCACTGCGGGCGGCGGCAGGGGTCGTGGCGTTCTCACGCGTGTACACCGGGGTCCACTACCCGGGGGACGTCGTGGTCGGCGCCACTGTTGGTGCCGGCTTGGGACAGCTGGCATCGATGGTGGCCTTGCGGCTGGGCGACCGTCAGTCGGGGGCTTCGCCACCGTCACCGGTGCGCGCCGCCGGGTCGACGACGTACGCGGCGAGCAGCCCGACCCCGAGTCCGAGGGCGTAGCCGGCAACGACCTCCGTCAGGGTGTGCACGCCGAGCATGAGCCGATCGAGACCTACGACGAGCGCCACCAGCACCCCGACCACCAGGACGAGCCGCCGGCGCGCGCGTAGCCGCACGAACAGGGCCGACAGGACGCACGCCACCGTGACCGCCGCTGCGATGTTCGACGCGTGGCCGCTCGGCATCGCGCTCGAGGTGTACTGGAGGATCGGGTCGACCACCACGGGCCGCGCCAGACCGACGTACTGCTTGAGTGCGCTGGTGACCAATGAGGTGACAGCGATCGCCAGCACGACGTAGGCGGCTGCCCGGCGCTGCCCCTTGATCAACAGCAGACCGGCCACCACGGCGGTCACGATCGCGCTGGCCACGGTGCCGAAGGCGGAGGACACCCACACCAGCGGACGCTCGAGCCACGGCGCCGAGGGCCGCCACCGGTCTGGACCGAGCATCAGGACGTGGTCCCACTGGGTGAGGACCGACGGCCGGTGCGCCGCCACGACACACAGTGCCAGGCAGGTCACGGTGCCGGCAGACCCCCAGACGAGGAATCGTCGGCGCGTGCGCTGGGTGAAGGCCACCTGCGCGGTCAGCCGGTGGTGGCCTACGCCGCGGTCGGGTCGGACGTTGTCCTCCGGTCGTGCGCCCGCCGAAGGCGAAGGATGACCTTGTACAGCTCGCCGAGGAGCAACAGCACGACACCGGGCACGAGGACGATGGCCCACTGCCGGCCATCGAGGGGCGTGGTGTGGAACAGGTCTTGCAGGACGCGCATCTGCGTGATCAGCATCGCCCCGACGAACGCCCAGGCGAAGGCCCACAACAGCTTCGGGTTGGAGAGGGTCGCGCTGCCGAAGGCGCTGTCCTCGGGGAAACGGAGGTTGAGCGCGAGGAAGATGTTCATGAGCGACAGGCCGACCAGGGCCATGGTCTGCCCCACCTCGAGCGAGTTGTAGGTGGTCTTGCCGATCTGGACCAGCACCAGCGTCGCAGCAGCCATGAACAGGCCGTCGACGAACAGGCGCACCATCATGGACCTGACGATGATGGCCTGGTTGAACGGACGGGGCTTGCGCCGCATGATCCCCGGGCTGGCGATGTCCAGACCCATGACGGCGCCCAGCGGCGCCACCACGGCCATGTGGATCCACAGCACCTGAGAAGGGATCAGCAGCGCTGTGCCGGCGATCTGGAACGCACTCGAGCCGAGGAAGGCGAGGACGAACATGAACAGGTTGGCGATCTGGATCCGCAGGAACTTCTGCAGGTTGTCATAGACCGACCGTCCTTCTTCGACGGCGGCGACGATGGTGGCGAAGTTGTCGTCGGTCAGGATCATCTTGGCCGCGCCCTTGGCGACATCCGTTCCGGTGATGCCCATGGCGATGCCGATGTCTGCAGCGCCGATGGCGGGCGCGTCGTTCACCCCGTCGCCGGTCATCGCGACGATGTGGCCGTTGCGCTTGAGCACCTCGACCAGCCTGACCTTGTGCTCGGGGGCCACCCGGGCGATCACGCCGATCTCGTCGACCTGCTTGGCCGCCTGCTCGTCGTCGAGTGCGGCGAACTCGGCGCCGGTGATGGCCCGCCCCTCGATGCCCAGCTCACCGGCGATCGCGGCCGCGGTGACGGCGTGGTCACCGGTGATCATGCGGACCCTGATCCCAGCTTGCCTGGCCTCGGCGATGGCCCGCATCGCCTCGGCCCTGGGCGGGTCGACCTCGCCGACGAGCGCAGCCATCTCGAGGTCCTGCATGAGTTCCATCAGGTCGGCGGACGGGTCGAAGGTGGCAGGGTCGAACTCGCGTTGGGCGAACGCGAGGACGCGCCGCCCCTGGCTGGCGATGCGCTCGTTCTCGGCCAGGACCTTCTCGCGCATCTCTGCGGTGAGCTCCACGCTCACGCCTCCGGGCATCCGGGCCCGACTCGACCGGTCCAGGACCACGTCCGGCGCGCCCTTGACGTAGGCCCGTACGACAGGTTGCCCGTCGGCCCCGGGCATCGTGTGGAAGGTGGCCATGAACTTGTAGTCGGAGTCGAAGGGCACCGCTGCGATGCGCGGGTGGTTCAGGCGGAACTGCCGGACGTCGATGCCGCCCTTCTGGGCGAGCACGTAGAGCGCCCCCTCCGTCGGGTCGCCGACGACGGCGCCGTCCTGGATGTCGGCGTCGTCGCAGAGCGCGCACGGGAAGAAGACGTAGTCCAGGTCGGCCTCGGCTTCACCCGTCGTCCGTTGCACCTGGCCGTCGAAGCTGTAGCCCTCACCGCTGACGGTGTAGTGATGAGCCACGGTCGTGAACTCCCGGACGGTCATCTGGTTCAGGGTGAGGGTGCCGGTCTTGTCGGAGTTGATCGCCGAGGTCGAGCCCAGCGTCTCCACGGCGGGGAGGACCTTCATGATCGCGTTCTTCTTGGCCATGTTGACCGAGCCCACCGACAGGATCGTGGTCACGACTGCCGGGAGGGCGTCCGGGATGGAGCCGACGGCCAGGGCGACACCGATGCCGAAGAGGACGGTGAAGGACTCACCCTGGGCGAGACCCATGATCAGGATGGCGATGAAGGCGAAGAGGGCGGCGCCGATGATGAAGACCGTGAGCCGGTCGACCTGCTTGGTCAGGGGAGTCTTCTCCACCTTCTGCCCGGCGAGCAGGTGCGCGATGTGCCCGACCTCGGAGCCCATCCCCGTCGTCGTCACGAGGATCTCCCCGTGGCCACGCGTGACGTTGGTGTTCATGAACGCCATGCACGTCCGATCGCCGATCGCCACGTCAGTCGTGCCGAGCGGCTCGGTCGTCTTCTCGACTGCGACGCTCTCGCCGGTCAGAGCGCCTTCTTCGACCTGGAGCGTGGCGGCGACGATGACCCGGCCATCGGCAGGCACCCGGTCACCGGCGTCGACGAGGACGATGTCACCGGGCACGATCTCCGTCGCGGGGATCTCGAGGATCGAGCCGTCGCGCCGCACCTTGGCGACCGCCTCCAGCATCGCCCCGAGGGCCGCCGCTGCCGCGTGGGCCTTGCCCTCCTGGTGGTACCCCAACCAGGCGTTGAACAGGGTGAGCAGCGCCAGTCCGACCGCCGTCCCCCATTCACCGATCAGCAGGCTGACGATCGCCGCGACGACGAGCACGATCTGCATGTAGTCGCGGTAGTGCTTCAGGAACTGCTTCCAGACCGGTTCCGGCGCCTCCTCGGCTATCGCGTTCGGACCTGACGCCCCGAGCCGCCGCTCCGCCTCCAGCTCGGTCAGGCCCCTGACCGGATCGACAGCCAGCCGCGTGGTCACCTCGTCCACCGGGAGGGCCCACCACGCGACGGCGTGCTCCCGCCGAGCAGTCTCGGTCGGAGCGGTGACCTTCTGGGACATGGTGTCCTCCCTGGGAGACGCGGTCAGCCGTGAAGAGGTCTCGCCTTCAGAACGGAGTGGGGATGAAGTGCGGAGGCAGGGTCGGGGACTGGTAGCCCTCGGGAGCCTGACGCGAGGGCAGCTCGACGTCCCTGACCTTCAGCGGTTCGTAGGGCACCTGGCTCAGCAGGTGACTGATGATGTTCAGCCGGCCGCGCCTCTTGCTGTCGGTGTGCGCGACGAACCACGGGGCCCACGGGGTGTCGGAGGCCGCGAACATCGCGTCTCGGGCACGGGAGTAGTCGTACCAGCGGCTGTAGGACTCCAGGTCCATGTCCGAGAGCTTCCACACCTTCCGGGGGTCGTGGATCCGGTTCTCGATCCGGCGCGTCTGCTCGTCGGGGCCGACCTCGAGCCAGTACTTGACCAGGATGATCCCCGAGTCGACCATGGCCTTCTCGACACCGGCGATCTGCTCGAGGAAGTGCTCGGTCTGGGCTGGCGTGCAGAAGCCCATCACCCGCTCGACCCCGGTGCGGTTGTACCAGCTGCGGTCGAAGATCACCACCTCACCGGCGGCCGGGAAGTGGCTGATGTACCGCTGGATGTACATCTGCGACCTCTCCCGATCGGTCGGTGCCGGCAACGCGACCACTCGGAACACCCGCGGGCTGACGCGCTCGACGATTCGCTTGATCGTGCCGCCCTTGCCTGCCGTGTCCCGCCCCTCGAAGACCACGCAGACCTTGGCCCCGGACGACTTCACCCACTCCTGCATGGCCACGAGCTCTGCCTGCAGGGGTTCGAGCTCCGCCTCGTAGGTCTTGCGACGCAGCTTCGAGCAGTCCGAGGGCTCGTCCCACGTCCCTGCCGCACCGACCGGGGAGTCCTCGGTTGCGCTCGCCTTCTTGGCCTTCTTCTTGCTCATCGCCGGCCTCCTGCACGACTCGCGTCGCGTCAGCGGTTGCGGTCCACGGAAGCGCTCGCCGCTTTCGTAGGCTAACTCGCGTGGGCGTAGCGCGTCCGACCTTCCCGCAACGTCAGCGGCGGCGGGGGAGGCGGCGACCGGGAAGCGAGCGCCAGAACGAGACGCCGGCCTCGGGCCAGAAGAAGGACCGCGCTCGGGCCTGCCACGCACGGGTGCGCCCCACCTGACGCCGGATCGACCGGATGTCATCGTGCAGCTGGGATGCCTCCTGCGGCGTCGTTCGCTCGGGCCGGTCGTAGCGCGACTTCTCGAGGGTCGCCGTGACTCGCCGCATCGCGGTGGCATTCGCCTCGTCGAGATGGCCACTCACGACGTAACGCTCGCGCAGCTGGCGCAGCGTCACCCCTTCCGGTGTGCCGATGCCCAGGTCGCCGAGGTGCGAGGTGAGGTCGTCCCACTCGACCTCGATGAGGTCCCGTTGGGTCACGGCTCGCCGTCGCCGTCGCCAACGCAGGAGCCAGGCCGTGATCGGCATGGCGAAGGCTGCGAGCAGGCCGACCAGCACCGCGACGACGAGGACGACGTTGCGCAGGGTGAACAGCGCGCCCAGCGAGGCGAGGAAGCCCTGCTGCTGCGGCACCGGCGCGGCGGTTGCCTCGGTCGTCGTCGGGACCGGCCGTCCCGTCGAGGCGCCTCGTGAACCCGACTCGGTGACCTGGCGGCCGCCCCCGGTGGCGCCGGAGCCGGCGCCGAGCACGGCATACGGCGGCGGGGTGCCTGCCCGGGCACCCGGTGTCGGCTCGAACCGCAGCCACCCGTAGCCCTGGAAGTAGAGCTCGGGCCACGCGTGGGCGTCGCTGGCGCGGACGACGTAGTGCTCGCCCGAGAGCTGCCCGGGCAGGAAGCCGATGGCCATGCGGGCCGGGATGCCCTGCGCCCGCGCCATCATGATCATCGCCGTCGCGAACTGCACGCAGTACCCGCGTCGGGTCTCGTAGAAGTTCTGGATCGGCTCGAGCAGGCGTCCCTGGCTGTCCCGCAGCGGCTCGCCGAGGTCGAGCGTGTAGGTGTAGCGGCTCGTGTCGCGCAGGTGGTCCTGGATGGCGATGGCCTTGTCGAGCGCGTTGGTCTGGCCCCGGGTGACCTCGTCGGACCAACGTTGCACGAGGTCGCGTGAGCGGTCCGGGAGGGTCAGGTCGTCGTCGGTGATGTCAGGGGAGTCCGGTGGGCCGGCCTCACGCAGCTGCGGCGGCGACGGGGCGAGGTCGGCATAGGTGATGCGGTAGCTGCTCACGGCACGTCCGACGCGAACGTCGCGGGTGACGGGGTCGATCGTCCACGGCGTGCCATCCATCGCCACGGCGACGACGGGGTAGGGCGCAGCGATGCGCGGCGCGGCCAGGGTGTTGTCCGAGACGGTGATGACGTAGTCGCGTCGCTTGTCCTGCGGCGGCAGGGGCGCCGGGCTGTCCGGCCGGGGGCCGGTCGTGCTGGCGACGGTCCACAGACCCCGCGAGTAGTACGACGTGGCGAGCACGCGGAGCGGAGCGCGCGTGAACGCCGTCGTCGTGTAGGTGAGGATGGGCGTCTGGTCCTGGTTGTTCAGGCTTCGCGACAGGTCGAGCGTGTCGTTGAAGCCGACCGAGCCCTCGCCGCCGCCGTCGCCGCTTCGCCCGAGGCCCTCGGTGAGGTAGCGCGGAGGGAAGTGCGGGATGACGGCGGGGACGACGACGGCGACGACGACGGCGATGGCGCCGAGCTTGAGCGCACCGGCCGTGAAGGAGCGCAGGGCGTCCCGGTCGTGCTCGGCCACCTCGACCTCGGTGTCCCCGGTCGGGTTGGCCGTGCCCCAACGGCCGAACTGGGCGCGCGCCGTGGTGTGCAGCATGACCAGCCACACCGCGACCGGCACGACGAAGTACCGAAGGGCCAGTGCCGTGTCACCGTTGGCGGCCGTGATGAGGTAGGCGGTGAGCAGCGGCAACCCGGCAGCCGCCGGGCTGCGCCAGGTGGCCGCCAGGGCGTCGACGGCGATCGCGACGAGCCCGACCAGCACGACGAGGCAGAAGGTGATCCCCTCGTTGAGCGGGGCCGGCGCGGAGTAGCGGTTGATCGTCTCGAGCGCCTGCACAGCGAGGGAGTTGGCGGCCTCGAGGGTCGCCGGCGTGGGCACGAGCAGCGCGAAGGTCGCCCCGGTCGAGCGGGCGAGGATGACGTAGGCGGTGACGAGCACCTGGGTCAGGACGACGAGTCCGCGCGAGCGGGTGAGTCCCCGCCCGACGAGACCGAGCCCGGCCACGAGGATGATGACGAAGAACGCCTGCGGCAGCCACGTCGTCTCCATGAAGAGGCTGGTGATGGGGTAGATGGCGCTCAGCGTCGCGAGCGCGCCGAGCACAGTGATCCTCCAGCGACGACGGGTCATCGGCTGCCTCCCACGGTCGCGGCCGTCAGCAGGGCCCAGACCTGCGCGATGTCCTCGTCGCGCTGGACGGCGACGGCGCGCCATCCGGCGAGACGAAGGGCGTCGACGTGCGGCTCGGCCGCCTCGGCGTCGCTCGTGCCGAAGCTGCGTGCCTCGAGGACGAGAGCCAGCCCCGTCGTCCCGGGCTGGCGCAGGCTGGCGACCCGGGAGGTGACGTCACGGCCCGACGGCCCGACGATGGCCACGAGGAACCCGCCCGCAGCGGCGAGCGCCTGCGCGGCGCGGAGGATCTCGTCCTCCCCGGTGTCCTCGCGCAGGGTCGCCACGGCGAGCACGTCGAGGATCTCGTCAGGCGTCATGGTCTCGGCCGCGCGTGTGGTCTCGACCGTCTCGGCGCAGACGAGGTGGACGGCATACCCCGAGTCGCAGAGGTGGACCGCCACTGACGCGGCAGCGGTCACCGCCCACTCGAACGAGCTGCTCGCGCCCGAGCCGCCGTGCGCCGACGGGCGGGGGTCGATGAGCACCACCGCACGTCGCTGGGCGGGGCGGTCCTCCTGGCGCACCATGAGGTCACCGGTGCGGGCCGTTGCCGGCCAGTGGATGCGGCGCAGGTCGTCGCCGTCGCGGTACTCACGGATCGTCACGTCGTCCTCGCCGTGCAGGGCGATGAGCTGGGCCTGCTCGCCCTCCGATCCCACGCCCGCGCTGGGACGGCGGTTCGACGAGAGCGGGTGCACCTGGGGCAGCACGACGAGGTCTGCGGTCCCCTCCAGCACGGCATTGCGGTTGGCGAGGCCGAAGGGGTCTTGCACCTGCACCCCGAGGGGGCCGAGGTGGTGGCGTCCGCGCAGGTGGGAGCGGACGGCATAGTCGATCGAGCGCACGCGTCCCGAGGGGATGCGGCCGACGACGAACCGCGGCCGGTCGCCGAGGACGTACGCGAGGCGCTCCTCGGCGAGGAAGATCGGGGTCGTCGCGGTCGAGACGTTCTCGAACGACAGCGTGACGTGGGCGTCCTGGCCGACGCTGATCCGCTCGGGGTGGGTGTGTCGCTCGATGCGCATCCGGGTCTTGCGGGTGCGCACGAGCACCGCCGAGATGAGCGGGAGGGCCACGAGGAGAACGCCGAAGCGGGTGAGGTCGCGGAAGCCGAAGATGACACCGGCGAGCACGAGGACGGTCCCCGAGCCGATGAAGGCCCGGCCCCTCGTCGTCAGGACGCTGCGCAGCGAGCGCATGGACGCGCCCCCGCTCAGCGGGCTGCGGGCGGCACCGGCACCTGGTGCAGCAGGTCGGTGACCACCTCAGCGGTGGTGCGCCGGGCGAGCTGGGTCTCGCTCGACGGCATGAGACGGTGCGCGAGGACGGGCCCGGCCAGCATCTGCACGTCGTCCGGGATCACGTGGTCGCGACCCTCGAGCGCGGCGTAGGCTCTCGACGCCCGGAGCAGGTGGAGGGCCGCCCGGGGAGAGGCTCCGAGACGCAGCGCCGGGGTCGCCCGCGACCGCGTCACGAGGTCGACGATGTACTGGCCCACCGCCGGGCTGGCGTGGACTCGGCTGACCGACTGCACGACCCGGTTGATGGTCGCGGCATCGGTGACGGGGGTCAGGGCGTCGAGCGGCGAGCTCGAGCCATGGGTCGCGAGCAGGTCGAGCTCCGCACGCGGCGCGGGGTATCCCATCGAGATGCGGGCCATGAACCGGTCCCGCTGGGCCTCGGGCAGAGGGTAGGTGCCCTCCATCTCGATGGGGTTCTGGGTGGCCATGACGATGAACGGGGCCTGCAGCGTGTAGGTCGTCCCGTCGACGGTGACCTGGCGCTCCTCCATGGACTCGAGCAGCGCCGACTGCGTCTTGGGCGACGCGCGGTTGATCTCGTCGCCCACGACGACGTTGGCGAAGATGGCGCCCGGCCGGAACTCGAAGCGGCGGGCGTCCTGGTTGAAGATGCTGACGCCGGTCACGTCGCTCGGCAGCAGGTCCGGAGTGAACTGGATCCGCCGCACGGTGGCGTCGATGGAGCGCGCCAGCGTCTTGGCGAGCATCGTCTTGCCGACGCCGGGGACGTCCTCGATGAGCAGGTGCCCTCCGGCGAAGAGGACGGTCACGGTGGTGCGGACGACGTCTGCCTTGCCCTCGATGACGCTGGTCATCGCCCCCATGAGGCGCTCGGCGACCTCGTGGATGAGGCCGAGGTCGGCGCCGTCACCGCTGGCGCCCGCGGGTGAGCCGGCGGATGCCGTGGTCTCGATCCCCGTGTCCGTCGTGGTCACACTGTCCTCCGTCTGTCGTCCCCATGTCGTGGCCCGCCCGCACGTCGCGGGATGAGCCACCCGTTCCGTGATCTTCTCCCATGGACCCTCTTCACGGTAGGGGCGCCTCACTCGTGACCGGATGGAGACCCGTCGCGAGCCAGGGTCCTGGACCCTGCGGCCTCAGCACCACTTTCCTCCACCTGCGACGTCCGGGGGAGTCGTTCGGTTCGTTCGGGGCGGTTCACGACGGTTGGGGGCGGTTCCCCCGGCCCAGCCGGGCTTGCGTATGCCGTCTCGCCGGGTCGATGCCCTCCACTTCCCTCCACCGTCGCTGACCTGCGCAAACGCGAGACTCGCCGGCGACAAATAGCCCAAACATGATTGACGGTGGAGCAGAGTGGAGTATCGTGGTGCATCAAGGTAGTGAATGGGTGCGCCCGAGGGTCGACAAAGGGGAGGTGGCGGACCATGTTTCTCGGGACGCACACACCCCGGCTCGACGAGAAGGGTCGGCTGTTCCTGCCTGCGAAGTACCGCGAGCGGATGGCCGGCGGCCTGGTCGTCACCCGCGGCCAGGAGCGCAGCCTGTTCATCTACCCCATGGACGAGTTCGTCCGGGTCGCCGACCAGATGCGTCAGGCCCCCACGACGAGCAAGGTCGCCCGTGACTACATGCGCGTCTTCCTCTCCGGCGCCTCGGACGAGATCCCCGACAAGCAGGGCCGCTTCACCATCCCTGCCAACCTGCGCCAGTACGCCGGCCTCGACCGCGAGGTCACGGTCATCGGTGCCGGCTCGCGCCTCGAGGTCTGGGACAGCGCGGTCTGGAACACCTACCTCGAGCAGACCGAGCAGAGCTTCGCCGACACGGCCGAGGAGGTCATTCCCGGCCTGTTCTGACCCACCCAGCACCACCCAGCACGACCCAGCACCTCCAGCACCGACCAGCACCACCTGAGCGCCGGCCTCCAGCCGCTTCGCTCCCGGGACGACTTCCCCCGTCCCGGGCGACGTAGCGGATGGGGACCAGCCCCCAGGTGACGCAGCACCACCACCGGCCCGGCCCCACCCCAGCACCACCCGAGCACGAAGGACGCAGCATGACCGACCGAGGACCGGCGCAGGGACGACACGTCCCCGTGATGCGCGACCGGATCCTCGACCTGCTCGCTCCTGCCCTCGAGCAGCCCGGGGCAGTCCACGTCGACGCCACCTTGGGGATGGGTGGTCATGCCGAGGGCGTGCTGGAGCGGTTCCCGGAGAGCACCGTCGTCGGCATCGACCGCGACCGCGAGGCCCTGGCGCTGGCGGGGGAGCGCCTGGCGCGGTTCGGCGACCGTTTCCGTCCCGTCCACGCGGTGTACGACGAGATCAAGGACGTCGTCGCCGACCTCCACCTGCCGGCCGTGGACGGCATCCTCTTCGACCTGGGGGTCAGCTCCCTCCAGCTCGACGAGGCGGACCGCGGCTTCGCCTACCGCGTCGACGCTCCGCTCGACATGCGGATGGACCAGTCGACGGGCCAGACGGCGGCGGACGTCCTCAACACCTACTCCGTGGACGACCTGACGCGGATCCTGCGCGACTACGGCGAGGAGCGCTTCGCCCGGAAGATCGCCAAGGCCGTCGTGCACGACCGAGCCGTCGAGCCCTACACCTCGTCCGGCCGGCTCGTCGAGATGCTGCGCCGTGTCATCCCGGCCGCCTCGCAGCGCCAGAGCGGCCACCCGGCCAAGCGGACCTTCCAGGCCCTGCGCATCGAGGTCAACGACGAGCTCGAGGTCTGGCGCCGCGCCATCGACGAGGCGATCGACGTCCTCGCCGTCGGTGGACGGATCGCGGTCCTGTCGTACCACTCCCTCGAGGACCGCGCCACGAAACGCGCGTTCGCCGCGGGGGCGACGTCGAGCACCCCGCCCGGACTTCCCGTCGAGCTGCCCGAGCACGCGGCATACCTCTCCCTCGTCACCCGGGGCGCCGAGATGCCGGACGACGCGGAGGTCACGGCCAACCCGCGGGCAGCTTCGGCCCGCCTCCGCGTGGCCGAGCGCGTTCGCGACACCCACAGCAGCACCAGCAGCGCCAGCAGCACGGACAGCACCACCGACAGCAGGACCAGGAAGGGAACCCCCCGATGAGCCAGATGACCGCCACGGCCCGGCCGCTCCGCGCGCCGCGGCGCGGGCCCGCCCCGACACCACTACGGGTCATCCCGAGCAGCATCACCCGCACCGGCACGGGCACCTTCGCCACGACGTGCATCGGGCTGCTCATCGCGGGCCTCATCGCCCTGCTGCTGCTCAACACCGCCCTGGCGCAGGGCTCCCTCGCGCTCGGAGACCTGCAGCGCGAGTCGGCGCGCCTCAGCGACACCGCCGGCAACCTCCAGGAGGAGATCGACCGGGCCTCGGCGACCGGCTCGCTCGCCCGCAGTGCGGCCGAGATCGGGATGGTGCGGATGAACACGCGGGGCTACATCGACCTGTCCAAGGGCACCGTCTCGGGTGCGCCCGAGCCGGCGACGCAGAACAACGCCTTCCCGATCGTCACGAGCCCGACGCCGCCCGCGGTCACGGCCACGGTCAAGAAGGTGCTCTCCTCGGCCGCCCAGGTGGGGGCGGCCGCGTCGTCCACGTCATCCGCGCCCGCACAGGCCGCGCCCGCACAGGCCGCCACGCCGACGGAGTCCGGTACCGGCGTCGCGACCCCCGCAGCACCCACACTGGGTACGACGCCCGGCGCGTCGACGGGGCAGGCCACGGGCGGCGCCGCGTCGAACCCTGGCGGGCAGGCCCAGCAGACGACGGTGAGGTGACTTCGTGACGCAGACCCGAGGGACCGATCCACAACGGACCGGTCGGGGACCTGCGCCCGCACGAGAGACCCGCCGCGAGTCCTCCGCGGGCACGGCCCGAGGAGGACAAGCTCGCGCCGGCCGGGCAGGTCCGGCCCGGCAGGGCGCTCCTGCGCGTGCGGCGAGCCCCAAGCCCGACTCCACGGCGCGCGCGAGCGCCACCCGACGGGGCCCCGCTCCAGCTGGCAGCGGTGGGCGTGAGCGAACCGGTGGCAGCGCCGGCGCACGCACCAACACGCGCACCGGCTCGGCACGGACCAATGCGGCGCCGTCGCGGGGGCGGGGACCGGCGCCGAAGCAGGCCGCCGCTCGTCGGGGTCCGGTCGGACCTCGAGGACCGCGGGGACCTCGGGGACCCGGGCGTCCGCTCACGCTCTCGCGAGCCAACCCGCGCCGTCGCGCGCGGGTCATGTTCGTCGCCATCCTCTTCGTCTTCACCATCTTCGCCGGGCAGCTGCTGCGCATCCAGGCCTTCGACGCGTCGGCGACGCAGCAGGCCGCGCTCTTCAAGCGGTCCGTGAGGACCGTCACGCCGGCCATGCGCGGACAGATCCTCGACACGAACGGCCAGGTCCTGGCCGACTCGGTCGAGCGCTTCACCATCGCGGCCGACCCGACGGTCATCCCCGAGTACGCCGTGAAGGTCGACGGCGTGCACACCAAGGTCGGCGTCACCCGTGCCGCGGCCGACCTCGCACCCCTGCTCCAGATGTCGCCGGCGGACCTGACCGCGCTCTTCACCCGCTCGGGCACCCGCTACGTCGTGATCAAGAAGGAGGTCAACCCGGCGATCTACCGCGAGATCCGGGCCCTCGGCATTCCCGGCATCAGCGGCGAGCGCACCGCCCAGCGGATCTACCCCACGTCGATGGCCCTGGGCCAGCTCGTCGGCTTCGTCCGGCCGGGTGACCAGAGCGGCGCGGGCGGCATCGAGCAGATGCTCGACAAGGAGCTGAGTGGCACTCCCGGGGTCAGCGTCGCCGAGCGGGCCCGCGACGGCTACATCATCCCGGGCTCCCAGCGCGTCGACACCCCGGTCGCCAACGGCCGGGACGTCAAGCTGACCATCGACGCCGACCTGCAGTGGTACGCCCAGAACGCCCTCGCCAAGCAGGTCACCGCGGTCGGCGCGGAGTCGGGCACGGCCGTCGTCATGGAGGTGGCCACCGGGAAGATCCGGGCGGCCGCCAGCTACCCGACGTTCGACCCCAACGACCTCGCCGCAGCCAAGCAGGCAGCCCTGGGCAACTACGCCTTCAACGACGCCTTCGAGCCCGGCTCGACCGGCAAGCTCATGACGATGTCGGCCGCCCTCGAGCAGAAGGTCATCACCCCCGACACCGGTGTCATCGTGCCCCCTCGGCTGCCTCGCGCCGGAACGTCGTTCAAGGACAACGAGCCGCACGGCGTCGAGAACATGACGGCCACGGGGGTGCTCGCCAAGTCGTCCAACATGGGCACCATCATGATCGGTGAGCGGGTCCCGCCCGCCGTCATGGAGGGCTACTACCGCAAGTTCGGCATCGGCTCGAAGACGCCCGTCGGCTTCCCCGGCGAGTCGGCCGGCCTGCTGGCCGGTGCGAAGGACTGGGTGTCCACGCGCCGCTACACGATCCTCTTCGGGCAGGGCTACTCCGTCACGGCCATCCAGCAGGCGGGCGTCTTCCAGACCATCGCCAACAAGGGCGTACGCGTGCCGCCGTCCCTCGTCGAGGGCACCGTCAACGACAGCGGGACGCTGATCCCGTCGACGCCCACGACGCCGCTCCGGGTCGTGAGCGAGGACACCGCGACGAAGGTGTCGCGCATGATGGAAGAGGTCACCGGCAAGGACGGCACCGCCAGCGCGGCCCGCATCAAGGGCTACCGCGTCGCCGGCAAGACCGGAACTGCCGACCGCTACGACGACAAGCTCAAGCGCTACAACGGCTTCACGGCATCCTTCATCGGTTTCGCGCCGGCCGAAGCCCCGAAGTACGTCGTCGCCGTCTTCATCCAGAAGCCGAGCGCCGGCATGTTCGGCGGCGCCCTGGCCGGACCCGTCTTCAACCAGGTCATGTCCTACCTGCTCGAGCGCACCGCCGCTCCGCCCAGCCCGAAGTCGCCCCTGAACTACCACGTGTGGGCCGACAAGCCCCTGTCGTCGGACGACCCGACGGTCATCAGCGATGCACGGGCGAAGCGGGATGGCCTGTAAGTTGGGATGACGTGTCACCTACCCCCCTTCGACCCGCCGCGTCCGGCGTGCTCCTGCGCGACCTGACGGCCCGGATCGGGACCGGCTCGCCCCTGCGCACGTCAGGGCCTGACGCCGGCGAGCTGTTGGTCACCGGCGTGACGCTCGACAGCCGCGCCGTGGTCCCCGGCGACGTGTACGCCGCCCTGCCCGGTTTCAACGTGCACGGAGCCCGCTTCGTCGCGGACGCCGTCGCTGCCGGCGCCGTTGCGGTCCTCACCGACGACACCGGCCTGGCGGAGCTGGCGGAGCGGGCAGCGGACGTCCCGGTCCTCGTCGCCGACGACCCCCGCGGTGTCCTCGGAGCGGTCGCGGCCGAGGTCTACGGGCACCCGTCCGAGGGCCTGACGATGATCGGCATCACCGGCACCAACGGGAAGACGACGACCGCCTACCTCGTCGAGTCAGCGCTGCGCGCCCACGGGCAGCGGACCGGGCTGATCGGCACCGTCGAGACGCGGATCGGCGACGAGCGCATCGAGTCGGTGCGCACGACCCCGGAGGCGACCGACCTGCACGCGCTGCTCGGCCTCATGCACGACCGGGGCCTCGACGCGTGCGTCATGGAGGTGTCGAGTCATGCCCTCGCCCTGCACCGCGTCGACGGCGTCGTCTACGACGTGGCCCTCTTCACCAACCTCTCCCAGGACCACCTCGACTTCCACGCCTCGATGGAGGACTACTTCGGCGCCAAGGCGTCCCTCTTCACGCCGCAGCGCTCCCGCACGGCGGTCGTGTGCGTCGACGACGCCTGGGGTCGCCGTCTCGCAGCCGAGGCCACCGTGCCGACGACCACGCTCGCCACGACGACCGCCGGCGCAGACGGCGCAGACGGCGCGGACTGGGTCGCCGCGGCGGCCGCCCAGGGCGACGCCGGCGGCGCCGGTGCGTTCACGCTCCTCGAGCGCGCGACCGGTCGGACGCTGCGACTCGTCTCACACCTGCCTGGCCACTTCAACGTCGCCAACACCGCGATCGCCGCCCTGGCGCTGCTGCACATCGGGCTCGCGCCGTCCGAGATCGAGGCCGCGATGTCCGTGGCCCCTGACGTGCCGGGCCGGATGGAGGTCGTCGCACCCGGCGGTCCCGAGGGACCGCGGTGCGTCGTCGACTTCGCCCACACGCCCGACGCCGTCGACGCTGCCCTCGCAGCCCTCCGCGGCTCGACCGCAGGCCGGCTCATCGCCGTCCTCGGCGCCGGGGGCGACAGGGACCGCGGCAAGCGTCCCGCGATGGGCGCCGCCGCAGCGCGCCAGGCCGACGTCGTGGTGGTCACGGATGACAACCCCCGCTCCGAGGACCCGGCCGAGATCCGGTCGGCGGTCATCGCAGGGGCACGAGAGGCGGTCCGCGACGACGCGCCGCCGGTGACCGAGATCATCGACGGTGGGCCGCGTTCGAGCGCCATCGCCGAGGCCATCGCGCTCGCGGTGGTCGGCACGGGGGAGGACCGCCCTGTCGACACCGTCGTGGTGCTCGGCAAGGGACACGAGAAGGGTCAGGAGATCCACGGAGTGAAGCACCCGTTCGACGACCGCGACGCCGTGCGCGCCGCCCTCGCAGCCGTCAGCTCGTCGGGGGTGACGCCGTGATCGCCTTGTCTCTCAGCGAGATCCGAGATCTCACAGGTGGGGTGGTCCACGGCACCGAGGTGCCCGAGACCGTGGTCATCGACGGCCCGGTCACGACCGACTCGCGGGACTGCGGCCCGGGCAGCCTCTACGTCGCGCGGGTCGGCGAGACCGCCGACGGCCACGACTTCGTCGCGTCGGCGGTCTCCGCCGGCGCCGTGGCGGCGCTCGCGTCGCGTCCCGTCGAAGGGGTCCCGTGCGTGCTCGTCGACGACGTCCAGACCGCCTTCGGCCGCGTCGCGCGAGCCGTCGTCGACCGCTCGCCCGAGCTTCGCATCGTGGGCGTCACCGGGTCGTCGGGCAAGACGAGCGTCAAGGACCTCCTCGCGTCGGTGCTGTCGTCGGTCGCCGAGACCGTGGCGCCCGTCAACTCGCTCAACGGCGAGATCGGTGTGCCGCTCACCGTCTGCCGCGTCACCCCGACGACCCGCTTCCTCGTCGCCGAGATGGGCGCCCGCGGCATCGGCCACATCGACTACCTGACCCGGATCGCGCCTCCCCAGGTCGCCATCGTGCTCAACGTCGGCAGTGCCCATGTCGGTGAGTTCGGCTCTCGCGAGAACATCGCCCGCGCCAAGTCAGAGCTGCCCCGCGCCGTCCCGGCCGAGGGCCTGTCCATCCTCAACGCCGACGACCCCGTCGTCGCCGCCATGGCCTCGGGCCTCGCCTCCAGGGTGCAGCTCTTCGGGCTCGCGCCCGAGGCGGACGTGCGCGCCGTGGACGTCTCCCTCGATGAGCGCGGCAGGGCCGCATACACCCTCGTGTGCCCGCAAGGGACGGCGCGAGTCTCGCTGCAGCAGAGCGGCGCCCACCACGTCGGCAACTCGCTTGCCGTCGCTGCCGCCTCCCTCGAGCTGGGCCTGTCGCTCGACCAGGTGGTCGCGGGTCTGGGGGCAGCCGTGGCGGTGAGCCGCTGGCGCATGGAGATCACCGACCGCCCCGACGGGGTGGTCGTCGTCAACGACGCCTACAACGCGAACCCCGAGTCCATGCGTGCAGCGCTCGACGCCGTCGCCGCGA
This sequence comes from Terrabacter sp. 2YAF2, assembly GCF_052114705.1. Taxonomy (NCBI): domain Bacteria; kingdom Bacillati; phylum Actinomycetota; class Actinomycetes; order Micrococcales; family Intrasporangiaceae; genus Terrabacter; species Terrabacter sp. 2YAF2. Next base: position 58,623 of record NZ_JBFRFG010000012.1, on the reverse strand, counting down.
TGCGCGTGACGGGGGAGCGCTGGGCGGTGCTCGGCTCCATGCTCGAGCTCGGCCCCGACGGCGACGCCGAGCACGCGGCCGTCGGGTCGTATGCCGCGTCGCTCGCCTTCGACCACGTCGTGGCCGTCGGCGAGGGTGCCCGGCCGCTCGCCGACGCGTTCCCCGGTTCGCAGTGGGTGCCCGACACCGACGCGGCCCACGACCTGCTCGCGCCGCGACTGCGCGCGGGCGACGTCGTCCTGCTCAAGTCGAGCCGGGACAGCGGGCTGCGCTGGCTCGGCGACCGGCTCGCGTCCGAGGGCGGCGATCTTGCTTCGACACCGGCCGCCGCCACCACCGGAGAGGCGGCCGCTCGGTGAAGGGCGTCCTGCTGGCAGCGTCGTTCTCGCTGCTCATCTCCTTGTTCGGCACCCCGCTGTTCATCAAGTTCCTCGTCAAGCGCGGCTACGGCCAGTTCATCCGCGACGACGGACCCACCTCGCACCACACGAAGCGAGGCACGCCCACGATGGGCGGCGCCATCATCCTCGCGGCCATGCTGGGTGCCTACTTCTTCTCGCACCTCTTCACGCTCAACCCCCCGACGGCGAGCGGGCTCCTCGTGCTCTTCCTCGCCGCCGGCCTGGGCTTCGTCGGCTTCCTCGACGACTTCATCAAGATCAGCAAGCAGCGCAGCCTCGGGCTCCGGTCGAAGCAGAAGCTCGTCGGTCAGGCCCTCGTCGGCATCATCTTCGCCGGGCTGGCCCTGCAGTTCCCCAACGAGCAGTACCGCACGCCCGCGTCCCTGCTCGTGTCGTTCGTGCGCGACACGAACATCAGCCTCGCCCTCGGGGGCAGCACCGTCGTCGGCGTGATCCTCTTCGTCATCTTCGCCAACGTCATGATCGCCGGCGCGTCGAACGGGGTGAACCTCACCGACGGTCTCGACGGGCTCGCGACCGGTGTCTCCACGATGGTCTTCGGCGCGTACGTCCTCATCAGCATCTGGACGTACAACCAGAACTGCCAGACCAACCCGGGGATCAAGTGCTACGAGGTGCGCGACTCGCACGACCTCGCTCTCGTCGCGGCGGCCGGGATGGGTGCCTGCTTCGGGTTCCTCTGGTGGAACGCCACGCCGGCCAAGATCTTCATGGGCGACACCGGCTCGCTCGCGCTCGGTGGCGCCTTGGCGGGTCTCGCGATCACCACCCACACCGAGCTCCTCCTCATCATCCTCGGCGGGATGTTCGTCCTCGAGACGCTGTCTGTCGTCGCGCAGGTCGCCTCGTTCAAGACCACGGGCAGACGGGTGCTGAGGATGGCGCCGCTCCACCACCACTTCGAGATGGTCGGGTGGAACGAGGTGACGGTCGTGGTCCGCTTCTGGATCATCGCCGGACTCTTCGCCGCCTTCGGCCTCGGTGTCTTCTACGCGGAATGGGTGGTGGGGTCCCAGTGAGCTTCGACCCGCTCTACGAACCCCGCGAGGGGCTGACCCACCGCGACGCGGACTGGTCGGGCATCCACGTCCTCGTCGTCGGCCTCGGCGTGTCTGGCTTCGCGGCCGCCGACGCACTGGCCGACCGCGGCGCGCACGTCGTCGCGGTCTCCCGCGACGAGACCGAGGCGATCCGCGAGCGCGCGACGATCCTCGAGATCCTCGACGTCGACGTCCGTCTCGGTCCGGAGCACGTGGTCGAACCCCCGGCGGGGACCGAGCTCGTCGTCACCTCTCCCGGGGTCCCGCCGCACGACCCGCTCATGCTCGCAGCGGCGACGGCCGGCATACCCGTGTGGGGAGAGGTCGAGCTCGCCTGGCGCATGCGGGCCCGCGAGGGTGCCGCCCCGTGGCTCACCGTCACCGGCACGAACGGCAAGACGACGACCGTCAACATGCTCGCCTCGATCCTGCGCCACGCCGGGCTGCGCGCCACCTCGGCGGGCAACGTCGGCACCCCGCTCCTCGAGGCGGTGCTCCACCCCGAGCCGTACGACGTCCTCGCCGTCGAGCTCTCGAGCTTCCAGCTGCACTGGCAGCGGTCGATCTCGGCCGTCGCCTCCGCCGTCCTCAACGTCGCGCCCGACCACCTCGACTGGCACGGCAGCTACGCCGAGTACCTCAGGGCCAAGGGCAAGATCTACGAGAACACCCACCTGGCCTGCGTCTACAACGTCGACGACATCCAGACCGAGCAGCTCGTCATGGAGGCCAACGTCGTCGAGGGCTGCCGGGCCATCGGATTCACGACCGGCATCCCGGCGCCGTCGATGGTCGGCGTCGTCGAGGACGTGCTCGCCGACCGCGCGTTCATCGAGCAGCGCCAGCGCTCGGCTGCCGAGCTGTGCACCCTGGCCGACCTGCGGGGCGACGCGCCGTCAGTGGCGCCGCACTACGTCGCCAACGCGCTCGCGGCCGCGGCCCTGGCCCGCGCGTACGGCGTCGGGCCCCTCGCGGTCCGGGACGGCCTGCGCGCCTTCCGTCCGGACCGGCACCGCATCGCCGAGATCGCGACGGTCAAGGGGGTCCGGTTCGTCAACGACTCCAAGGCCACCAACCCGCACGCAGCCGCAGCGGCGATCCGCTCGTTCGACTCGGTCGTGTGGGTCGCTGGAGGCCTGCTCAAGGGCGCCGACGTCGACAGCCTCGTCGAGGAGATGGCCTCGCGTCTGCGCGGCGTCGTCCTCATCGGGGCCGACCGCGACCAGATCGCCCAGGCCCTTTCCCGACACGCGCCGGATGTCCCGGTCGTGGACCTGTCCGAGACGGACACTGGAGTCATGGACCGAGTCGTCAGGGAGGCCGCGCGTCTCGCCCAGCCGGGCGACGTCGTGCTGCTGGCGCCCGCTGCCGCGTCCATGGACATGTTCACGAACTACGGAGCACGCGGAGACGCCTTCGAGGAGGCGGTCCGGCGGCATCTGGAGGCACACGGGGGGCTGGAGTGAGCACGACGACCGCTGGCGACAAGGCGGGGACGTCTGGCACGTCGAGCACCGGGGCTGGGTCCCGGTCCCTTCCCGTCATCGGCAAGCTCGAGTCGCCGCTGACGACCTACTACCTCATCCTCGGGGCCACCTCGACGCTCGTCGTCTTCGGCCTGATCATGGTGTTCTCGGCCTCCAGCGTCGAGGCCCTCCTCGCCGACGAGGCGTCCTACACGGTCTTCCTCCGCCAGCTCCTCTTCGCCGTCGTCGGCGCGGTCGCGGCCGGTTTCGCCAGTCGCCTGGACGTGCGGTGGTGGAAGCGCCTCGCCTTCCCGATGGTCGCCCTGTCGATCCTGCTGCTCGCGGCCGTCATCCCGTTCGGTCGCAGCGTCAACGGCAACCAGAACTGGCTCGCGATCGGGCCGATCCAGTTCCAGCCGTCGGAGTTCGCGAAACTGGGACTCATCCTGGTCGGGGCAGTGGTCTTCGCCAACAAGTCGGCGCGCATCACGAGTGTCGTGCACGTCGCCCTGCCCTTCCTCGTGCCGATCAGCGCCTTCGTCGTCGGCCTGATCCTCGCGGGGAAAGACCTCGGCACGGCCATGGTCGTGATCGTCATCATCGCCGCGGTCCTGCTGGTCGCCGGCGCTCCCATGCGTGTCTTCGCCGCGGGAGGCGCGCTGGCCGCCGTCGGGGTCGGCCTGCTCGTGACGGGCAGCAGCAACCGCACGAGCCGCATCACGGACTTCCTCGACCCGACGTGCAACACCAACCCCGACGGGTGGTGCGGGCAGTCGGTGCACGGCCTCTACGCGCTGGCCGACGGCGGCTGGTGGGGCGTCGGGCTCGGCGCCTCCAAGGAGAAGTGGGCCTGGCTCTCCGAGGCCCACAACGACTTCATCTTCGCCATCATCGGTGAGGAGCTCGGCCTGCCCGGCACCCTGATGATCCTGGTGCTCTTCGGCATCCTCGCGTGGGCCTGCTTCCGACTCGTCAGCCGCACCCAGGACCGCTTCGTCCGTGTCGCCGGCGCCGGCATCATGACGTGGCTGCTCGGGCAGGCCATCATCAACATCGGCGCGGTCATCGGTCTCTTCCCCGTCATCGGGGTGCCGCTTCCGCTCGTCTCGGCCGGAGGATCGTCCCTCGTCACGACCTTGGTCGGCCTCGGCATCCTGCTGTCCTTCGCGCGCAACGAACCCGGTTGCAGGGCGCTGCTCGACGCCCGCCCGAACCTCGTCCGTCGTTCCCTCGCGGTGCTGCCGTCCCGCGTCCGATCCGTCCCGCAACGTCGTAGAAGCCGGTGATCCCGCTGTCCTCGCCCACCTCCGTCCTGCTCGCCGGGGGAGGCAGTGCCGGTCATGTGTCCCCACTGCTGGCCCTCGCCGACGCCCTGCGTCGACGTCACCCCGACCTCCGGGTGACGGCGCTCGGCACGAAGGAGGGGCTGGAGGCGCGCCTGGTGCCGGCGCGTGGCTATGACCTGAGGTTCGTGCCGAAGGTGCCCCTTCCGCGGCGTCCGAGCCTGGACCTGCTGCGCCTGCCGGGTCGGCTCAAGGCCGCGGTCGACGCCGCCGGCGCCGCCATCGACGAGTCGGGCGCCGAGGTGGTCGTCGGCTTCGGTGGCTACGTCAGCACGCCCGCCTACCTCGCCGCCCGGCGCCGCCGCGTGCCGATCGTCATCCACGAGCAGAACACGACGGCCGGCCTCGCCAACCGCCTCGGGTCCCGCTGGGCCACCGCGGTCGCGACGACGTTCGCGAGCACGTCGCTGCGAGGAGCCCGGCGCATCGGGATGCCGCTGCGGCACGAGGTTGCCACCCTGGACCGGGCCGCTCGTCGGGACGAAGCGCTGGCGCACTTCGGGCTCGAGCCCTCGCGGCCGACGCTGCTCGTCACCGGCGGCTCCCTCGGAGCCCAACGCCTCAACGACACCCTGCGGGCGCGCGTCGAGGCCTTGAGCCGGGCCGGGGTACAGGTGCTCCACGTGACCGGCCTCGGCAAGGAGTTCCCGGTCGAGACGCCCGCCGGCGGGGCGCCGTACGTCGTCGTCCCCTACGCCGACCGCATGGAGCTGGCGTATGCCGCGTCCGACCTCGTCGTCGCCCGCGCGGGCGCCAACACGGTCTGCGAGCTGACGGCCGTGGGTCTTCCTGCCGTGTACGTCCCGCTCCCCGTCGGCAACGGTGAGCAGCGGCTCAACGCCTCCGAGGTCGTCGCGGCCGGAGGCGGTCTCCTCGTCGACGACGCGGCCTTCACGCCTGACTGGGTCGATGCCCAGCTGCTGCCCCTCGCGGCGGACACCGCGCGTCTCGGCGCCATGGCTGCTGCCGCCCGTGCGCTCGGTGAGCCGGCCGCCGACGAGGCCCTGGCCGACCTGGTCGACGAAGCAGCACGAGGCAGGAAGAGTCTGTGAACGAGACACCGCGCACCCCCACCGTCGACGACCCGTTCGCCGCGGCGCGCTTCGACTTCCGGGCGCCCGTGCCGAGTGCCGCCGAGCTGGGCCGCGTGCACTTCCTCGCCATCGGGGGGGCCGGGATGTCGGGCGTGGCACGCATCATGCTGGCCCGCGGCATCCAGGTCACCGGTAGCGACGCCAAGGACGTGCCCGTCCTCAAGGCCCTCGAGAGCGAGGGCGCCGGCGTCTGGGTCGGGTTCCACGAGGCACACCAGGAGCGAGCCGACGCCATCGTCATGAGCAGCTCGATCCGTGACGACAACGTGGAGCTCGTCGCCGCCCGCGAGCGGGGAGTGCCGGTGCTCCACCGGGCCCAGGGCCTCGCGGCACTCATGCAGGGCCGGCGGCCGGTCGCCGTGGCGGGAGCCAACGGCAAGACGACGACGACGTCGATGCTCACCGTGGCGCTGCAGGGCTGCGGCCTCGACCCGTCCTTCGCGGTCGGCGGCGAGCTGGCCAAGCACGGCACGAACGCCCACGACGGCGCCGACGACATCTTCGTCGTGGAGGCCGACGAGAGCGACGGATCGTTCGTGGTCTACGGCCCCGAGGTCGCGATCGTCACGAACGTCCAGCCAGATCACCTCGACTTCTACTCGAACTTCAAGGTTGTGCAGGCTGCCTACGACGCGTTCGTCGCCACGATCCGCCCGGGTGGGCTGCTCGTCACGTGCGCGGACGACGCCGGCGCCGTGGCACTGGCGCAGCGAGCCCGGGCAGCCGGCACGCGTGTGCTCACCTATGGCTTCGACCCGTCGTCCGACGTCGTGCTGGATGACCACCGTCAGGACGGCGTCACCTCCTCGGCCACCCTGCGCGACGCGGGCGTCGAGCGCCGGATGACGCTCGGCGTCCCCGGTCGCCACAACGCGCTCAACGCCGCGGCCGCCTATGCCGCGGCCGTCCACGGACTCGGCCAGGATCCCGACCGCGTCATCGCCGGCCTGGCGTCCTTCACCGGCACGCGACGACGGTTCGAGCCGAAGGGCGAAGCGGGGGGAGTCGTCGTCGTCGACGACTACGCCCACAACGCCGGCAAGGTCGCTGCGGTCGTCGAGACCGCCAAGGACCTCGTCGGGGACAGCGGGCGCCTCGTCGTCGTCTTCCAGCCGCATCTCTACAGTCGGACGCGTGACTTCGCCGCCGAGCTGGGGACGGGTCTCGCACCCGCGGACGTCGTGGTGGTCATGGACGTCTACGCCGCCCGGGAGGACCCCCTGCCAGGGGTGTCCGGCCGGCTCGTCGCCGACGCGGTCACAGTCGCCCGGCCAGAGGTGGACGTCCACTACGTGCCCTCGTGGTCGGCCGTCGCCGCGACGGTGGCGGCCCTCGCCCGACCCGGTGACCTCGTGCTGACGGTCGGCGCGGGCGACGTGACGATGGTCGGCCCGGAGGTGCTGCGGGTCCTCGGTGGTGGGTCGCCGTGATGCTCGAGCGCGGCTCGTCCCGCCGCCGTGTCGCTGGCACCGGACTCGCCTCCGCACGCACGCGCTTCGAGCGCCGTGCTGCGGCAGCCCGGCGGCGGCCCCGCCTGGTCGCCGGCGTCCTCGTGGCCGTGCTGCTCCTCGGGGGCCTCGTCGCCTGGCTCGGATGGTTCAGCGGTGTCCTGACGGCCTCGAAGGTGGAGGTCCACGGGGTCGGTGCCCCCGCGTCGGTTCGGGTGCGCACCGTGGCCAAGGTGCCCCTCGGTGGACCGCTCATGCGGGTCGACACCGACGCCGTCACCGCGCGGCTGCTCGCGGACCGGGCCTGGAGCAGCGTCGCGGTGAGCCGGAGCCTTCCCGACACCGTCGTCATCACGGTCACCCCGCGCGTCGCGGTGCTCGCGGTGCGCAACCCTCGAGGTGAGGTTGACGTCGTGGATCGCGACGGCTTCACCTTCCGGACCGTCGGCAGCGCACCAGCGGACGTGCCGCTCGTCAGCTCGGGAGCCGCCCAGGTGACCAAGGCGGGTGTGGACGCGGCGCTGGGGGCCCTCGGGTCGCTCGAGCCGTCGCTGCGGGCCGACGTCTCCGGGGTGTCCGTGTCGACCGCCGACCAGGTCTCCTTCACCGTCACGGCGAAGGGGGGCGCACCCAAGACCGTCGTCTGGGGCGGCGCCGGCGACGGCAAGCGCAAGGCGCAGCTCGTGAAGATCCTGATGGGGGAGCCTGGGTCGACGATCGATGTCAGCGTCCCGTCGTCACCCGTGACGCGCTGACCCGTCGCAGTCGGGCCGGGACCCGGATTCTCGGGCGCGGGCCGGCGCGTGGGAGAGTGGTCCCCGGCGGTCCGGACCTCGTGTCCGGTGGTGCTGGTGTGACGCGTGGGGCCCCGTTCCTGGAATTGGGGGAATCCCCGCGGCGACACGCCGTCCCGTGGGTTGAACGACCCTGTGGCTCGTCATACCGTCGGGGCACCAGTTCGTGACCAAACCGTAACCTTTATCTTCACGTTGAGGGTTGAGGGGTAAAAGGCTCCAGTCGAACCGGACCCACCACGCACGTCCCATCCCCAGACCACCCGGCAGCACGGCATCACCAGTCAGGAAGGCCCACTCTCGTGGCAGCAGCACCGCAGAACTACTTGGCCGTCATCAAGGTCGTCGGCATCGGCGGCGGCGGCGTCAATGCCATCAATCGCATGATCGAGGTCGGCCTCAAGGGCGTCGAGTTCATCGCCATCAACACAGACGCCCAGGCGCTGCTCATGAGTGACGCCGACGTCAAGCTCGACGTCGGCCGCGAGCTCACCCGGGGCCTCGGCGCAGGCGCCGACCCGGAGGTCGGCAAGAAGGCGGCCGAGGACCACGCGGAGGAGATCGAGGAGGTCCTCAAGGGGGCCGACATGGTCTTCGTCACCGCTGGCGAGGGTGGTGGCACCGGAACCGGTGGCGCGCCCGTCGTGGCACGCATCGCCCGTCAGCTCGGCGCCCTGACCATCGGTGTCGTCACGCGTCCGTTCACCTTCGAGGGCCGCCGCCGAGCCAACCAGGCCGAGTCGGGAATCGGGAGCCTCCGTGAGGAGGTCGACACCCTGATCGTCATCCCTAACGACCGGCTGCTCTCGATCAGCGACCGCAACGTCTCGATGATGGACGCCTTCCGCTCGGCCGACCAGGTTCTGCTCTCCGGTGTCCAGGGCATCACCGACCTCATCACGACGCCGGGCCTGATCAACCTCGACTTCGCCGACGTCAAGTCGGTCATGCAGGGCGCCGGCTCGGCCCTCATGGGCATCGGCTCCGCCCGCGGCGAGGACCGTGCCGTCCAGGCCGCCGAGCTGGCCATCAGCAGCCCGCTGCTCGAGGCGTCCATCGACGGTGCCCACGGCGTGCTCCTGTCCATCCAGGGTGGATCCGACCTCGGTCTCTTCGAGATCAACGAGGCGGCGCGTCTCGTCCAGGAGGCCGCGCACCCCGAGGCCAACATCATCTTCGGGGCGGTCATCGACGACGCGCTCGGCGACGAGGTCCGCGTCACGGTCATCGCGGCCGGGTTCGACAGCGGCGGTCCCACCCAGCGTCACGACGACCGTGCGCTCGGACAGGTCATGGGACGCCCGCAGCAGGCCCAGCAGCAGCGGGCGGCCTCGCCGGCGCCCCAGCAGCCGCAGCCGGCGCACTCCAACGGTGCTGCGCAGCCCGTCTCCCAGCAGGCTCAGCAGCCGGCGCACCAGCTGCCCACGCAGCAGTCCACCCAGCAGTCCACCCAGCAGGCCGCCCAGCAGCAGCCGCAGCACCACGCTCCGGTCTCGGCAGCGCCGCCGGTGCAGCAGCCGCCCCGCCAGGTGACCTTCGACGAGGGCGACGACCTCGACGTCCCTGACTTCCTCAAGTAGGCCGTCGTAGGGTCGGCTCGTGTTCTACTGGCGCACGACCGTCGAGACCGATCAGGACGACCGCCCCGCCGACGCCGTCGAGATGGCCTTCACCGGCCGGTCGGCTGGTCGCGGCGGCGGGGCGTATGCCGGCCTGAACCTCGGCGGCCACGTCGGTGACGCTGTCGCTGACGTCGAGGCCAACCGTGAGGCCCTGGCGCACGAGGTCGACCTTGCGCGCGAGCGGCTCGTCTTCATGAACCAGGTGCACGGCAGCGACATCGCCGAGGTCGACGCACCGTGGGACGGTGAGGCGCCGGCTGTCGACGGGATCGTCACTCGTGCCACGGACCTTGCTCTCGCCGTGCTGGTGGCCGACTGCGTCCCCGTCCTGCTGCACGACGTCCGGGCCGGGGTGGTCGGCGCCGTCCACGCGGGTCGCCCCGGCATGGTGGGTGGCATCGTCGGGCGCGCCGTGACCGCGATGCGCGACCTGGGTGCGACCTCCCTGTCCGCGACGGTGGGGCCGTCGGTCTGCGGGCGCTGCTACGAGGTCCCTGCCGCCATGGCCCGCGCCGCGGCGCAGACGGCGCCGGCGTCTGCGGCGCGCTCGTGGACCGGGACTCCCGCGATCGACGTCGCCGCCGGAGTGGTCGAACAGCTGGCCGCGGCCGACGTTGCGGTGCAATGGGTCCCGGGCTGCACGCGGGAGAGCGGTGACCTCTACTCCTACCGGCGAGACGGCCGGACCGGCCGCTTCGCGGGCGTGGTCGTGCGGCGCGCGGTCTCCGCATGACGGCTGGCGCGCAACCGCGACTGGAACAGTTGCGTGACAACCTCGCAGGCGTCCACGACCGCATCGCCCGCGGCTGCGGGGAGGCGGGCCGCGACCCCGAGGACGTGACCCTTGTCGTCGTCACGAAGTACTTCCCGGCCTCCGACGTCCTCCTCCTCCACCAGCTGGGAGTCCGCCACTTCGGCGAGAACCGCGACCAGGAGGCGAGCGAGAAGTTCCGCGAGGTGCGGCGCGCGCTCTCGGAGGCCGGCGGGGATGACCTCACACTGCACTTCATCGGGCAGCTCCAGAGCAACAAGGCCGCCCACGTCGCCGGCTACGCCGATGTCGTCGAGTCCGTCGATCGAGCTAAGCTCGTGTCCCCCCTTGCCAAGGGCGCGCACGCCGCCGAACGGCGCCTGGAGGTGCTCGTCCAGGTGAGCCTCGATGGCGCGACCTCACGCGGCGGCGCGCTCCCGCACGACGCCGACACCCTCGCGGACGCCGTTGCGGCCGCGGGGGCCCTCGAGCTGCGCGGCGTCATGGCCGTCGCACCGCTCGGCGCCGACCCCGACGAGGCCTTCGCCCGCCTGCACGACGTCGCTGACGGCATACGTGGTCGGCACCCGCGGGCGGACTGGATCTCCGCCGGCATGAGCGCCGATCTCGAGGCGGCTTTGCGCCACGGCGCGACACACCTGCGTGTCGGGACGGCAATCCTCGGTTCGCGCCCGTCACTTCTGTAACGTCGGCAACGATCACAATTCGACGTTTGGGAGCTGGCCATGGCAGGGGCACTGCGCAAGACGATGGTGTACCTCGGACTGAGCGAGGAGGACCAGCGTCATGAGCGTTACGACGAGTACGACGCCTATGACGACTCCGACCGCTACGACGACACCGAGCACACCGCAGCGGTGACCCAGCTGCCCACCAAGCGACCCGTGGCCGCGGTCGTGCGCGACGTCGAGGTCGGCTCGCTCAACCGCATCACGACGATCCACCCGCGGACCTACAACGAGGCCAAGAACATCGGCGAGTGGTTCCGCGACCAGGTGCCGGTCATCATGAACCTCAGTGACATGGACGACGCCGACGCCAAGCGTCTCGTCGACTTCGCGGCCGGGTTGGTCTTCGGCCTCCACGGCACGATCGAGCGCGTCACCTCCAAGGTGTTCCTCCTGTCGCCGGCTCACGTCGAGATCTCCGCCGACGAGGCTGAGACCCCCGCGGTCGCCAACCGCGGTTTCTTCAACCAGAGCTGAGCTCCCGGTCCCCACCAGGAGCGTTCGGCCGGGTCGTCCTGACGTCGACGTGCACCCCGGTTATCACTCCTGCCGCTAGATCAGGGACACTGACGGACATGGACGCGTTCTGGACCATCTACGGGGTGGTGGTCTTCACCTTCTTCATCGCCCTCATCGGTCGCTTCGTCATCGACTGGGTGCAGGTGCTGGCTCGGTCCTGGCGCCCCTCCGGGGTCGTCCTCGTCGTGGCCGAGGCTGTCTACACCGTGACCGACCCGCCCTTGCGCGCCCTGCGCAAGGTGATCCCGTCGCCGAACCTCGGCGGCGTCCGACTTGATCTCAGCTTCCTCGTCCTGATGTTGCTGACCTCTCTCGCTCTCAACGTGCCGAGCTTCTTCTGACCGGCAGGTGGGCACCTCGTGCCCGCTGCGGGGGCGCAGGTGCCGACAGCCCCACCGGTGAGCCTGGCTTTGGTTCGCGCCCGGAACGTTGGATAGCGTTGACCCGAACCATTACGTCTGCATCGAGGTGACACATGGCGCTTACGCCTGAACAGGTGCTCAACAAGCATTTCCAGACCACGCAGTTCCGTCGTGGCTACGAGGAGCGGGACGTCGACGACTTCCTCGATGAGATCGTGGCGGAGATGCGGTCGCTCATCGAGCAGCGTGACGACTACCTGAAGCAGCTCAACGACTGCCGCGCGAGCAAGAACCAGTCGGCGGTCCGTGCTGACGGCGCGACCGCGGCCATGCCCGCCGTGGGCCGGCCCGGCGACGAGGCCAAGCTCGGCGGCCTGACCGCCAAGATCCAGGATGCCGAGCGCGCCTTCAAGGCCGCGGCGGATCGAGCTGCCAAGGCCAAGGCCGACGCCGAGAACGCCGAGCGGGCCGCCAAGGAGCGCATCGAGCGCGCCAAGGCGGAGGCCGAGCGTGCCGAGGTCGCGGCCAAGTCCGCCGTGGACTCGCAGGCCCTGGACGACGCGCAGGCCAAGCTCAACGGCCTCAACTCCCAGGTGGCCGACGCCGAGGCCAAGCTCACCAAGGCCCAGGAGAACGCCCGCGCCTCCGAGGAGCGTGCCGCAAAGGCGCAGGCCGACGCGGACGCGGCCGCGGCTGAGGCAGCACGCCTCCGTGACGAGGCCGCCAAGGGCGCACAGGCCCCCGCTGCAGCTGCTGTCGCGGCGGCAGCGGCCCCCGCCGCCGCGTCGGGCAACCTCGACGCTGCCGGGGTCATCGCCCTCGCGCAGCGCCTCCACGACGAGCACGTGGCTGCTGGTGAGAGCCGCCGCGACGAGCTCATCTCCGAGGCCGAGGGCCGCCACCGCGAGATGATCGCTGCGGCCCAGGCCCGGCACGACGAGCTGATCAGCATCGGTCAGAACCGCCACGACGAGGCGTCCCACCAGGCGGAGCAGATCTCGGCCGCCGCCGCCGCCCAGCGCGACCAGATGATCGCCGAGGCGACCTCGCAGCGCGACCACATGATCGCCGAGGCCACGTCGCAGCGCGACGAGATGCTGGCCGAGGCCACCCACAAGCGCGACGAGATGCTCACCGAGGCGCGCGAGCGCGCCACCGGCATGGTCGCGGAGGCCCAGCAGCGGAAGGCTGCCGTCCTCGAGGAGCTCGACAAGCAGAAGGGTCTGCTCGATCGCAAGATCGCCGAGCTGCGCGGGTTCGAGAAGAACTACCGGTCGAACCTCAAGTCGTACATCGAGGGGCAGCTGCACGATCTCGACTCCAGCGCCCAGGAGCCGGCCCACGCCGAGGCCGGAGACGGCCACCAGGGCTGAGGCCCACCTCGAACAGACGTGCGCAGGCCGTCCGGGAGCCCTCCCGGACGGCTTGCGTCGTCCGTGGACGAGGAACACTTCGCCCACGTGAGCGTTTCGCGTTTGTGCACGACTCGTGCGGGGCTTATTGTCAGCCCCACTTGTCAGCGTCGACGGCATGAACGACGGAGGGTCTGATGGCGGCGAAGAAGATGGCAGCGGCGACCGCCGCGGCCCAGCGGTCACCCGCGAGGACGACGTCCGCGACGAAGGCCGCCCCGGCGAAGAAGGCGTCAACCGCGAAGAAGACGCCGCCGACGACGAAGACCGCCCCGGCGAGGCAGGCCACACCTGCGAAGAAGACGACGCCGACGACCAGGACGGCAACCCCGACCAAGGTTGCACCGGCGAAGAAGGTGACGTCCGCGACGAAGGCGGCAGCCACCAAGAAGGCGTCACCCGCGAAGAAGACGACGCCGCCGACGAAGAAGACGGCGCCTGCCAAGACGGCGCCTGCCAAGACGGCGCCTGCCAAGACGGCGACGCCGGCGACGAAGAAGACGGCGCCTGCCAAGACGGCAACGCCGGCGACGAAGAAGGCGACGGCGGCGACGAAGGCGCCGGCGACGAAGAAGACCACCTCCACCACCACCCGAGCAGGTGCCGCGAGCGCGAAGTCCGCCGCCAAGGCGCCTGCGACACGAACCAAGAGGGCAGCTGTGACGACGAGCTCCACCGCAGGACCCCGCGCGGCGACGAAGAAGGCCGCGGGCAGCACGACCAGAGCCAGTGCCAGCAAGATCGCCGAACGTCTCCGGGTCAAGGACGACGAGAGCCCGTGGAGCGTGGAGGAGATCGGCGAGGTTCGCGGTGTCCTCCTCGAGGAGATCGAGCAGCACCGGGTCGAGCTCAAGCTCGCCGAGGACGAGCTCGACGACCTCCTGCGCGCCTCGGGCGACGGCTCGGGCGACGACCAGGCTGACGCGGGCGCCAAGACGGCCGAGCGCGAGCACGAGATCTCCGTGGCTGCTAACGCGCGCGCGAGCCTGCGCCAGGCCGAGCACGCGCTCGAGCAGCTGGATGCCGGGACGTACGGCATCTGCGAGAACTGTGGCAACCCGATCGGCAAGCTTCGACTTCAGGCCCGTCCTCGTGCGACCCTGTGCATGACATGCCAGGAGAAGCAGGACCGCCACTGACGCCCGACCACGCCACGTCGACCCCCCGAGCGGGGGTCGACGGCGTGTCCACCACTACGACCGATACGACCGATACGACCACCGGGACCGTGAGCTCGAGAACCGCCGAGGAGAATCGCCCGAGGCCTGACCGGCGGGGGCGCCTGTTCGTCGTCCTCGGTGTCGTCGCGGTCCTCGCCTACCTCACCGACCAGCTGAGCAAGATCGTCGCCCTCGACGTGCTCGCCGACGGTGAACCACGACCTTTCGTCGGGGAGCTCATCCGCTTCAAGCTCATCGGCAACCCCGGGGCCGCCCTGTCGCTCGGTGCGAGCAACACGTGGGTCATGACGGGAATCGCGCTCGCGGTTCTCGTTGCGATCGTCGTCGTGGCGCGCCAGCTGGGGTCCCGAGCCTGGGCGGTCGCGCTCGGTCTGCTGCTCGGTGCCGCGATCGGCAATCTCACCGACAGGTTCGTCCGACCGCCTGGAGGTGGTCAGGGGCACGTCGTCGACTTCATCGACTACAACCGCTGGTTCATCGGCAACGTGGCTGACATCTGGATCGTCTCGGCAGCTGGGCTCATCATCATCCTCGCGCTGCTGGGGATCGGGGTCGACGGCCGTCGCGACCACGGCCGTGGTGCCTCACCCGACGCCACCCACGACGAGACCACCCACGAGACCACCCACGAGATCACCGACCAGACCGATGACCAGGAGGGCCACCGTGCCTGACGTGCGCACCGTGCTCGTGCCCGACGGCCTCGAGGGCGAGCGTGTCGACGCCGGTGTCGCCCGGCTCTTCGGGGTCTCGCGCACCAAGGCCGCCGACCTGGCCGCAGACGGCCACGTCGTGCTCGACGGCAAGTCCGTGGTCAAGTCCGAGCGGCTCTCCGCCGGCTCGATGCTCGAGGTCTCGCTGCCCCGCCCCGAGGAGAGCCCGAGTCTGCAGATCATCGCCGAGCCCGTGCCCGGCATGTCCATCGTCCACGACGACGACGACATCGTCGTCGTCGACAAGCCCGTGGGCGTGGCAGCCCACCCGAGTGTGGGGTGGAGCGGGCCCGACGTCGTGTCGGGGCTCGCGGCGGCCGGCTACCGCATCTCGACCTCCGGGGCCCCGGAGCGCCAGGGCGTCGTGAGCCGACTCGACGTCGGCACCTCGGGACTCATGGTCGTGGCGAAGAGCGAGTACGCATACTCCCGGCTCAAGGAGGCGTTCCGAAGCCGCACGGTCGACAAGACGTACCACGCCCTCGTGCAGGGGCTCCCCGATCCCGTCGTCGGCACCGTCGACGCCCCCATCGGGCGCCACCCCGGCCACGACTACAAGTTCGCCGTGATGAAGAGCGGCAAGCCGTCGGTCACGCACTACGAGGTCATCGAGGCCTTCCGGCACGCCAGCCTGCTCGACATCCACCTGGAGACGGGCCGGACCCACCAGATCCGCGTGCACTTCGCGGCGTTGCACCACCCGTGCTGTGGTGACCTCACCTACGGGGCCGACCCGAAGCTCGCGGCACGACTGAAGCTCGACCGCCAGTGGCTGCACGCCGTCGGGCTCGGGTTCGAGCACCCCGGCACGGGGGAGTACGTCCACTTCGAGAGCCGCTACCCGGAGGATCTCCAGCGCGCTCTCGACATCGTCGCGACGTTCTGAGACCTGCACCTTCGACCTGAGGGTGAAGCCTGACGACGTATGCCGTCCGGTCGGCTCGAAGGGCCCGTGTGCGGCGGATGCCCGGGGTCGGTGACACCCGGCCCCGACACGCGAGGAGTGTCCGCGCGGAGGCTTAGACTCGTCCACGATGTCGACCGAAGCCGCCCCGCGAAACGATCCGAACTTCGTGCACCTCCACGTGCACACGGAGTACTCCATGCTGGACGGGGCCGCCCGCATCGGCGACCTCTTCAGCGAGGCGGCGCGGATGGGCATGCCGGCCCTCGCGACGACCGACCACGGCTACGTCTTCGGCGCCTACGAGTTCTGGAAGAAGGCGCAGGGCACCGGGGTCAAGCCGATCATCGGCGTCGAGGCCTACATCACGCCGGGCACGCACCGCACCGACCGCACGAAGGTCAGCTGGGGCGACGGTGGCCGTGACGACGTCTCCGGCAGCGGCGCCTACACCCACATGACGATGCTCGCCCAGAACAACCAGGGCATGCACAACCTCTTCCGGATGAGCTCCATCGCGAGCCTCGACCAGGTCTACACGAAGTGGCCGCGCATCGACCGCGACCTGCTCGGGGCGTATGGCAAGGGCCTCATCGTCACGACCGGCTGCCCCTCGAGCGAGATCCAGACCAAGCTCCGGTTCGGGATGTACGACGAGGCGCGCGAGGTGGCCGCCGAGCTGCGCGACATCTTCGGCAACGAGAACGTCTACGTCGAGCTCATGGACCACGGCCT
Organism: Terrabacter sp. 2YAF2; assembly: GCF_052114705.1. Taxonomy (NCBI): domain Bacteria; kingdom Bacillati; phylum Actinomycetota; class Actinomycetes; order Micrococcales; family Intrasporangiaceae; genus Terrabacter; species Terrabacter sp. 2YAF2. The sequence continues at coordinate 42,068 of NZ_JBFRFG010000012.1, read as the reverse complement.
CGACATCGAGCGCCGGACCCAGAAGGACCTCATCCGGCTGGCCCGCGACCTCAAGCTGCCGCTCGTCGCGACGAACGACCTGCACTACACCCGCGCCGAGGACGCCAAGGCGCACGCGGCGCTCCTCTGCGTCCAGTCCGGCTCGACGCTGATGGACCCCAACCGGTTCAAGTTCGACGCCGACGACTTCTACCTCAAGTCCGCGGCCGAGATGCGCCACCTGTGGCGTGAGCTGCCCGAAGCGTGCGACAACACCCTGCTCATCGCCGAGCGGTGCGAGGTGTCCTTCACGGAGGGGGAGGGGCGCTTCATGCCCCGGTTCCCCTGCCCCGAGGGCGAGGACGAGACGTCGTGGTTCATCAAGGAGGTCGAGACGGGCCTCTCGCGCCGGTTCCCCGACGGGGTGCCGGACTACGCCCGCAAGCAGGCGGCCTTCGAGGAGGACGTCATCGTCTCCAAGGGCTACCCGGGCTACTTCCTCGTCGTCGCCGACTTCATCAACTGGGCCAAGCGCAACGGCATCCGGGTCGGCCCCGGCCGTGGTTCGGGCGCGGGCTCGATGTGCGCCTACGCCATGGGCATCACCGATCTCGACCCGGTGCCGCACGGTCTGATCTTCGAGCGCTTCCTCAACCCCGAGCGCATGTCGATGCCCGACTTCGATGTCGACTTCGACGAGCGCCGGCGCGGTGAGGTGATCCGCTACGTCACCGAGAAGTACGGCGAGGAGCGCGTCGCCCAGATCGTCACCTACGGCACGATCAAGGCGAAGCAGGCCCTCAAGGACGCCAGCCGCGTGCTCGGGCACCCGTTCGCGATGGGTGAGAAGCTCACCAAGGCGATGCCGCCCGACGTCATGGGCAAGGGCATGCCGCTCGCCGACGTCTTCAAGCCGGACTCCAAGCGCTACAACGAGGCCGGCGACTTCCGCGTCGTCCACGACGAGGACCCGCAGGCCCAGGAGGTCGTCGCGACGGCCCTCGGCCTCGAGGGCCTGAAGCGGCAGTGGGGCGTGCACGCCGCCGGCGTCATCATGAGCAGCGAGCCGCTCGTCGACGTCATCCCGATCATGCGCCGCCTGCAGGACGGCCAGATCATCACGCAGTTCGACTACCCCAGCTGCGAGTCGCTGGGCCTGGTCAAGATGGACTTCCTCGGCCTGCGCAACCTGACGATCCTCGACGACGCCATCGAGAACATCAAGCTCAACCGCGACGAGGACATCGACCTCGACGAGCTGTCCAAGACCCTCGACGACCGCGCCACCTACGACCTGCTCGGCCGTGGCGACACCCTCGGCGTCTTCCAGCTCGACGGCGGCGGCATGCGCTCGCTGCTGCGCCTCATGCAGCCGGACAACTTCGAGGACATCTCGGCCGCCCTCGCGCTCTACCGGCCCGGACCGATGGGCGTCAACGCGCACACGAACTTCGCGCTGCGCAAGAACGGCAAGCAGGAGGTCGTCCCGCTCGACCCCCAGCTGAAGGGCAAGCTCCAGCAGGAGATGATCGACGCGCTCGACCCGATCCTCGGGATGACCTACGGCCTGGTCATCTACCAGGAGCAGGTCATGGAGATCGCCCAGAAGCTCGCCGGCTACACGCTCGGCAACGCCGACCTGCTCCGACGGGCCATGGGCAAGAAGAAGAAGGAGGTCCTCGACGCCGAGTACGTCCCCTTCTCCGAGGGCATGAAGTCCCAGGGCTTCAACGAGGCCTCGATCGCGGCGCTGTGGGGCGTCCTCGTCCCCTTCTCGGACTACGCGTTCAACAAGGCGCACACGGCGGCATACGGCCTCGTGTCGTACTGGACGGGCTACCTCAAGGCCAACTACCCGGCCGAGTACATGGCGGCGCTGCTGACGAGCGTGCGCGACGACAAGGACAAGTCCGCGCTCTACCTCAACGAGTGCCGGCACATGGGCATCAAGGTGCTGCCCCCCGACGTCAACGAGTCGATCGCCAACTTCGCGGCCGTCGGCACCGACATCCGCTTCGGCCTCGCCGCCATCCGCAACGTCGGCCTGCCCGTCGTCCAGGCGATCATCAAGGCCCGCGAGGAGAAGGGCGCCTTCGCCTCCTTCAAGGACTTCCTTTCCAAGGTGCCAGCGGTCGTCTGCAACAAGCGCACCATCGAGTCGCTCATCAAGGGTGGCGCGTTCGACTCGCTCGGTGAGAGCCGCCGCGGCATGGTCGAGGTCCACGAGCGCTACATCGACGCACTCGTCGAGGTCAAGAAGCAGGAGGCCATCGGCCAGGACAGCCTGTTCGGCAGCTTCGGCGACGACACGGACGGCGGCAGCCAGGACGGGCCGGGCGCCTTCGACGGCCTGCCCCCGGTGCCGACGCTGGAGTGGGACAAGGCCAGCCTGCTCTCGTTCGAGCGCGAGATGCTCGGCCTCTACGTCAGCGACCACCCACTGTTCGGCATCGAGCACATCCTCGCCACGCACGCCGACACCTCGATCGCCTCGCTCATGGGCGATGACCCCAAGGCGGACGGCACGCCGGTCACCGTGGCCGGGCTCATCACGAGCCTGCAGCTCAAGCGGACCAAGAAGGGCGACCTCTGGGCCATCGCGACCGTCGAGGACCTCGACGGCGCCATCGAGTGCCTCTTCTTCCCGTCGGCCTACATGACCTACTCCACGATGCTCGCGCAGGACACCGTGTGCGCCGTGAAGGGTCGCATCTCCGCCCGCGACGACTCGATCTCGATCTTCGCCCAGGAGCTGACGATCCCTGACATCAAGGAGGGGCCACGCGGCCCGGTCGTGCTGACGCTGCCGCTCGGTCGCGCGACGCCTGCCGTGGCCGAGAGCCTCAAGCGCGTGCTGGGTGAGCACCCGGGGGCGACCGAGGTGCAGGTGAAGCTGACCCAGCCCGGCCGGTCCGTGCTCATGTCCCTCGACGACTCGCTCCGCGTCACCGCCACCTCCGCCCTCTTCGGCGACCTCAAGGCGCTGCTCGGTCCGGCCTGCCTCAGCTGATGCGCGAGGCGGACCGCCGGCGGATGCGCCGGGCGCGGATGGCCGCGCTCGGCCTGACGCCGACCCTCGGCTCTCCTTCGTCCCCCGTGTCGGCGCTCGCGGTCGCCCGCAGACTCGGGGCCCTGCAGGCCCAGGACTACGCGAGCGGCGCGTGGTCCCTGGGGTTGCGCTCGGGGCTGACCCTCGCCCAGGTCGAGCAAGCCGTGCACGACCGGGAGGTGGTGCGCACGTGGCCGATGCGCGGCACGATCCACTGGGTGCCGGCCGAGGACGCCCGCTGGATGTGCGAGCTGCTCGCGGCGCCGCGCAGCACGACGCTCGCCACCCGGTTCGCCCAGCTCGGCATCTCCGAGGCTGACGTCGAGCTGTCCGGCCGGGTCTTCGAGGAGCACCTGCGCGAGCCCATGAGGCGGCCCGACGTGGCGGCCCTGCTCGTGGAGCACGGCATCGACCCGACCGGCCAGCGCAACTACCACCTCATCGGCTACCACTGCATGAGTGGTCTCCTCTGCCAAGGTCCGATCATCGCCAAGCAGCCGAGCTTCGTTCTCATGGACACGTGGGTTCCCCACTCCCGCAACCCTTCCCGCGAGGAGGGCCTGGCGACGATGGCCGAGCGCTACGTCCGCAGCCACGGGCCCGTCACCGAGAAGGACCTCGCCGGCTGGCTGCTGAAGCCGCTCGGGCTGACCCGTGAGGCGCTCGCGCTCGTCGACGACCGGATCCTGCGCGAGGAGCTCGACGGGCAGACGTGGCTGACGCACGTCGACGCCCGAGACGTCCCTGCCGGTCCCGGCGGCGTGCACCTGCTACCGCAGTGGGACGAGTTCCTCCTCGGCTACAAGTCGCGCGACGTGACCCTGCCGGGGGAGCACTTCGTCAAGGTCGTGCCGGGTCGCAACATGGTCTTCAAGCCGACCCTCGTCGTCGACGGCGAGGTCGCGGGCACGTGGCGCCGCGTCCAGAAGCGCGAGCACGTCGTCGTCGAGGTGTCGCCCTTCGCCGAGCTGTCGACCCGCCGCTGGCGCGAGGTCGAAGCGGCCGCCGCGAACTACGGCGCCTTTCTCGGCACCGAGGCCGAGGTCGTCCGCCTCGGTCCTGCCGGTGGGAGCGGCTGAGTGGCTCGCGGACCCATCCCGCCCTCGCCGCTCCCACCACGCCACGGCGTGGACGCCCAGCGCTTCCGTATGCCGCAGGCCGGCCCCTGGACGTCGCTGCGGGACCACCTCGTCGAGCGGCTCTCACCCGGCCTCGACGCCGACGACGTCGACCGTATGCTCCGGGCCGGCGAGTTCGTCGATGCTTCGGGCACGCCCGTGCGTCCGGACGCGCCGTTCGTGGCGCAGTCGGCCGTCTGGGCGCACCGTGACCTCCCCGGTGAGGTGGCGCATCCGGAGGAGCCCGTCGTGCTGCACCGCGACGAGCGAATCGTCGTCGTCGACAAGCCGCACGACATGGCGACGATGCCACGCGGGCGGCACGTCGTGCAGAGCGCGCTGGCTCGCACGCGTGTGCTGACGGGCGAGCACCGGCTCACTCCGGCGCATCGCCTCGACCGCCCGACGGCGGGGGTGCTGATGTTCACGACCGAGCAGCGGTGGCGCGGGGCATACCAGCGCGTCTTCGCCGACGGGCTCGCGCACAAGGAGTACCTCGCGGTCGCGCCGGTCAGGGCTGGGCTGGACCTGCCGCTCGTGCGGCGCACGCACCTCGTCAAGGAGCACGGCACGCACCAGGCCCACGAGGTCGAGGGCGGCGAACCCAATGCCGAGACGCTCGTGGAGCTGCTCGAGACCGTGACCGGCCGTGGGCCCGCGGGGGAGACCCTCGGGCTCTACCGGCTCACTCCGAGGACGGGGCGCACCCACCAGCTGAGGTGCCAGCTGGACGGGCTCGGCATCCCCATCCTCGACGACCCGCTCTACCCCGTGGAGCGCGAGGTGCCCCTCGACGACTTCAGCGCGCCCCTGCAGCTGCTCGCGGCCGTCCTCGCCTTCGACGACCCGATCGACGGGCGGCCGCGCCGCTTCGTCACGCGGCGCCGCCTCTCCGGGTGGCCCGGCCCCTGGCCGGCGACCTGACCAGGGGGCGCCCGTCCGGGGCGTCCGCGGAGCCGTCCCCGGCCCACCGGGGAACTGACAGCCGGCGGTCACCCAGCGTTCAGGAAGGTGTGGCGTTCTCGACGCGCGAGGACGACGACCGCGGTCTAGGGTGACGCGCAGACCGCGCGGAGGAGCCGGTCCCAGGGAGGAACTCATGCGTCAATCTCGTCCTGCCCTGCGTCGGGTCGCCGCGGTCACCACCGCCGCGCTCGCCGTGGGCGTCACCCCCTTCGTCGCGGCCGCACCGGCCTCGGCGGCGACCCCGACGGAGCTGTTCGTCAGCGAGTACGTCGAGGGCTCGAGCAACAACAAGGCGCTCGAGATCTACAACGGCACCGGAGCGACCGTCGACCTCGGCGCAGCCGGCTACAACATCCAGGTCTTCGCCAACGGCCAGACCACCTCGAGCACGACGAACCTCACCGGCTCGGTCGCGTCCGGCGACGTCTTCGTCTACGCGAACAGCTCGGCGGGCGCGGCGATCAAGGCCGCCACCGACCAGGCGAGCGGGAACGCCAACTGGAACGGCAACGACGCCGTCGTGCTCCGCAAGGGCTCGACCGTCCTCGACGTCGTGGGCCAGGTGGGCAACGACCCCGGCGCCGCCGGCTGGGGCACGGACCCCACGAACACGAGCGACAACACGATCAGGCGCAAGCCGTCCGTCACGGCAGGTGACGCGAACGGAGCCGACGCCTTCGACCCCGCCGTCCAGTGGGACGGCTTCGCCATCGACACGTTCGACGGTCTGGGCAGCCACACGATCGACGGCGGCCCGGCGACGGACGTCGCCCCCAGCGTCACCTCGACCACGCCGGCCGACGGCGCCTCGAACGTCGCCGTCGACGCGAACCCGACCGTCACCTTCTCGGAGCCGGTCAACGCCGCAGCCGGGGCGTTCTCGCTCTCGTGCTCGATCTCCGGAGCCAAGACCCTCGCCGTCACCGAGGGTCCCACGACCTTCACGCTCGACCCGTCCGCTGACTTCGCCCTCGGCGACGCCTGCACCCTCACCGTGTCGGCTGCTGCCGTCACCGACCAGGACGCCATCGACCCGCCGGACCATCCCGCGAGCGACGTCACCGTGCGCTTCTCGGTCCCCGCGACCAACCCCTGCGAGGCCAGCGCCACCCCCGTGCCTGCCATCCAGGGCAGCGGCGACACCGCCGCCGTCACGGGCTCCGTCACGACACGCGGTGTCGTCGTCGGCGACTACGAGGGTCCGTCGCCGGCGTTGCGCGGCTTCTTCATCCAGGACCCGAAGGGCGACAACGACCCCGCGACCTCCGACGGCATCTTCGTCTTCGAGGGGAGCAACGCCGACAGCGTCGAGCTCGGTGACCTCGTCACGGTGACGGGCAACGCCGGCGAGAACCAGGGCCAGACCCAGGTCAGCGCCAGCACCATCACGGTCTGCGGCACCGGCACGGTCGCCCCGACCGAGGTGCGCTTTCCCGTCGCCAGCGGCACAGCCCTCGAACGCTACGAGGGCATGCTCGTGACGCTCCCGCAGGCCATGTCGGTGACCGAGCACTTCCAGCTCGGCCGCTTCGGCCAGGTCACGCTCTCGCAGGGCGGCCGGCTCGAGCAGCCCACGAACGTCGTCGCCCCGGGCGCCGATGCGGCAGCGCTCCAGACATCGAACAACCTGCGCAAGATCATCCTCGACGACACCACGCAGGCCCAGAACGTCGACCCGATCGTCTTCGGGCGGGGCGGTCAGCCGCTCACGGCGTCCAACACCCTGCGTGGCGGCGACACCGTCACCGGTCTGACGGGTGTCCTCAACTACACGTGGGGCGGCAACGCCTCCAGCGCCAACGCCTACCGCATCCGCCCGGTCTCACCTGCTGCCACGGTCGACTTCCAGCCGACCAACCCGCGGCCGGCGGGCCCGCCCGCAGTCGGAGGTGACACGCGCGTCGTTGGGATGAACCTGCTCAACTTCTTCAACACGCTCGACACGACCGGCAACAACTGCCGGGGCGGGCTCACCGGCGCGGTCATGGACTGCCGCGGTGCCAACACCGCCGCAGAGTTCGACCGCCAGTGGCGCAAGACGGTCGCAGCGGTCTCGGGCACGCAGGCCGACGTCGTCGCGTTCATGGAGATGGAGAACGACGGCTACGGGGCCGACAGCGCAGAGCAGTTCCTCGTCGGCAAGCTCAACGAGAAGGACGGCGCGGGCACGTGGGCGTTCATCGACGCCGACGCCCGCACCGGCCACCCCGATGCGATGGGCAACGACGCGATCAAGGTCGGCATGCTCTACAAGCCGGGCGCCGTGACGCCGGTCGGCACGACCGCGGCCCTCAACACCCTCGACTTCGTCAACGGTGGGGACTCGGGCCCGCGCAACCGTCCCTCTCTCGCGCAGGCGTTCCGCGACAACTCGAGCGGTGGCACGTTCATCGCCGTGGCCAACCACCTCAAGAGCAAGGGCAGCGCCTGCGACGCCCCCGACGCCGGTGACGGCCAGGGCAACTGCAACGCGGTCCGGGTCCGGTCGGCGAAGCTCCTCGCGAGCTGGCTGGCGAGCGACCCCACGGGCACGGGTGACCCCGACGTCCTCATCCTCGGCGACATGAACTCCTACGCCAAGGAGGACCCGATCACGACGCTCGAGACGGCCGGCTTCGCCAACCTCATCGAGCAGCGCAACGGGCGCGAGGCATACTCCTACGCGTTCGACGGGCAGTGGGGCTACCTCGACCACGCGCTCGGCTCGGCGTCGATCAGCAGCCAGGTGACGGGGGTCGGCGACTGGCACGTCAACGCCGACGAGCCGTCGATCCTCGACTACAACACCGAGTTCAAGACGCCGGCGCAGGTCTCGAGCCTCTACGCGCCCGACCAGTTCCGCATCTCGGACCACGACCCGGTGGTCGTCGGGCTGAACCTGACGAACGCCGCCCCGGTCGTCGGCGAGGTCACCGGACCGTCGAGGGCCACCTCGGTGGGCTCGCCGGTCACGGTGAGCGCACCGTTCACCGATGCCGACCCGCTCGACACCCACACGGCGTCGATCTCGTGGGGTGACGGCAGGACCTCGGGCGGAACCGTGACCGGGAACACCGTCAGCGGCGACCACGTCTACACCGCTTCAGGCGTCTACACCGTCACCGTGACGGTCACCGACCAGTGGGGCAACACCGGCACCGGCACGACGACCGTGGTTGTCTTCGACCGTGCTGGCGGGTTCCTCACGGGCGGAGGCTGGTTCGTCTCTCCCGCGGGAGCGGTGGCCGGCGATCCGTCGGCGAACGGCAAGGCGCAGTTCTCCGTGTCGGCCAAGTATGCGGCAGGTGCGAGCCGCCCGGACGGTTCGCTGACCCTGTCGACGCCGGGCCTGACGCTCGCGTCCTCGGGGCTCGACTGGCTCGTCGTCACCGGTGACACCGCCCGCCTCGCGGGGCCCGCCACCGTCGGCGGTGCGCCCGGCTACCGGTTCGAGGCGACGGCCACCGACGCTGCGACCGACACGATGCGCGTCGTCGTGCGCGACGCGTCCGGCGCCGTCGTCTACGACAGCGGCACCCAGCGCGTCCAGGGCCAGGTCAAGCTCCACTGACGTGTCAGTGACCTGCAGCTGACCAGCACGACGGACCGGCGTCCGGTGGGGGAGGATCCCACCGGACGTCGGTCCGTGTCAGGTCCGAGAGTCGGTTCGTCGCGTCGCGTCCGCCCGCGTGGTCGCGGATCGGGTCCGTAGACTGCGCGGAATGCAGCAACCCCCGATTGCCCGGCGCGAGCCGACCACCCGCGAGCACCACGGCGACCGCTTCGACGACCACTACGCGTGGATGGCCGACCGCGACTCGGACGAGCTGCGTGAGCTCCTGGCCGCCGAGAACGCCTACGCCACCGAGCGCACCGAGCACCTGCGTCCGATGGCCGACCAAGTCTTCGAGGAGTTCCGCTCGCGCATCGAGGAGACCGACCTCTCGGTGCCTGTGCGGCACGACCGCTGGTGGTACTACTCGCGCACCATCGAGGGGGAGCAGTACGCCGTGGAGGCGCGGGTGCTGGTCGCTGATCATCCCGAGCGCCCGGCCCTCAGCGGAGGACGTCCGCCCGCGGGAGAGCAGGTGATCCTCGACCACAACGAGGAGGGGCGCGACCACGAGTTCTTCGCCGTCGGCGCGAGCGAGGTGTCACCGACCGGTGACCTGCTCGCGTATGCCGTCGACGTCGTCGGCGACGAACGCTACGACGTGCGCGTGCGCCGCATCGAGGACGGCGTCGTGCTCGATGACACCGTGCGCCAGACCGGGGGATCCCTCGCGTGGTCCGTCGATGCCCGACACCTCTTCTACACACGCGTCGACGACGCCTGGCGACCCCACCAGGTGTGGCGTCATGAGGTCGGCACTCCGGCCGAGGACGACGCGCTCGTCCACGAGGAGACCGACGAGCGCTTCTTCGTGGGGGTGGGCAGCTCGCGAGACGACCGCCTCATCCTCATCGCGATCGGGTCCAAGACCACGAGCGAGTTCCGCCTGCTCGATGCCGACGACCCGCTGGGCACGCCGCGTGTCGTGGCCGAGCGGCGGCAGGGCGTCGAGTACGACATCGAGCCGTTCGGGGACCAGATGCTCGTCACCCACAACGCCAACCGGGTCAACTTCGAGCTCGCGGTGGCGGCAGTGACGAGCACGACGGCCGACGACTGGGTGCCACTGGGTGTCACGAGCGAAGACGAGTACGTCACGGGGGCAGAGGGATTCGACGACTTCATCGCGGTGTCGCTGCGACGTGAGGGCGGCACCGGCGTGCGTGTCGTGCTGCGCGACCCGGCCGCACCGAACGGCTTGGGGCAGGCGCACGACATCGCCGTCGGGGAGCCGATCGGCACCCTGCACGTCGGCGTCAACCCCGAGGCGTCCACGTCGACGCTGCAGATCGTCCACGAGTCACTCGTCACTCCGCGGACCGTCGAGGACTACGACGTCCGCTCGCGCGCCTTCACCCTGCTCAAGCAGCAGCACGTGCGGGGCGACGTCGACCTGACGCAGTACCGCCAGCGCCGCGAGTGGGCCACGGCGGCCGACGGCACCCGGATCCCGATCTCCGTCGTGCACCGCCACGACGTGACGGCGGACGGCACCGCGCCCGGCCTGCTCAACGCGTACGGCGCCTACGGCATCTCGAGCGACCCCTGGTTCTCCGTGCTGCGGCTCTCGCTGCTCGACCGGGGGTGGGTCTTCGCCATCGCGCACGTCCGGGGCGGGTCCGAGATGGGACGCTCGTGGTACGACGACGGCAAGCTCGAGGCCAAGCCCAACACCTTCACCGACTTCATCGCCTGCGCCGACCACCTCGTCGAGACGGGCGTCGTCGCGCCGAACCGCCTTGCAGCAGAAGGTGGGTCGGCAGGGGGCCTGCTCATGGGGGCCGTGGTCAACCTCGCGCCGGAGCGCTTCCGCTTCGTCCACGCGCAGGTGCCCTTCGTCGATGCCCTGACGACGGTGCTCGACCCGAGCCTGCCGCTCACGGTCGTCGAGTGGGAGGAGTGGGGCAACCCGCTCGAGGACCCGGCGGCCTACGCCCTCATGAAGTCCTACGCGCCCTACGAGAACGTGCGTCCGACCCGGCACCCGAGCCTGCTCGTCACGGCCGGGCTCGACGACACGCGGGTCTACGTCACCGAGCCGGCCAAGTGGGTCGCGGCGCTGCGGCATGCCGACCTCGAGGTGGACGGGGCGGCCCAGATCCTCTTCCGCACCGAGATGGCCGCCGGACACGGAGGCCGGTCGGGTCGCTACGACCTGTGGCGCCAATGGGCCTGGGAGACGGCCGTGCTCATCGACCAGACGTCGTGAGCCGGCCGTCCCGTCAAGCCTGCAGCCGGATCAGGGGCCGTAGATCGCGCTGACCCACTCCGGGTGGTCGATGAAGGGGTTCCGGTTGTGCTGCCACGTGTCGAAGATGACCTGGTTGCGGCGCTTCTCGAAGGCGTCCGGGGGGTCCTGGAGGTTCCACTGCTTGAGCACCGACATCTTGCCGATGGCGGGCGCGGTGCCGTTGCCGACGTGGTCGTCTGGCTCGAGGTCGGCGAACCCGTCGCCGCCGTCCCAGCGCACCGCCATGTAGAAGATCATCCGGGCGACGTCGCCCTTGACGGCATCCCGAGGTTCGAACGAGTCGCCGTCGCTGAGGCAGCCGGCGCACTGGGCCACCGCCGAGCCGCCGTTGTCGAAGTCGAGGTTGCCGCGGGTGCTGTTGACGGTGACGTCCTCGGGACGCAGGTGGTGCACGTCCGTCCCGGGCCCGTTGACGGTGCCGAAGTCGCCGTGGCTCTTGGCCCAGACGTGCTCGCGGTTCCACTGGTCGACGCCGCCGCCGTTGTCGGACTTGGCGATCGAGCGGCCCGAGTAGACCTCGATGACGTCGTTGCTGTTGCCCGGGTCCTGGTCGGTGTCCTTGAGGGCGGTCCAGACCTGGTCGTAGGTGAGGGTCGTGACACCGCTGGAGATGATCCGGTGCAGCTCCGTGTGCAGCGCCGGTCCCGTCTTGCCGATGGCGGAGGCGTAGTAGGTCGAGTCGTACGGACCGGTGGTGCCGGTCGGGGCGGGCGTCGTGCTCGTCGGCGGCGGGGGGCTCGTCGACGTCCCGCTGCTGAAGGCGAAGGCGCTCGTCGACGTCATGCCGGGGTGGGAGAAGTACGCCGACAGGGCTCCGGTGACGTCCAGCTGGCGGCCCATGAGCGAGGGATTGCTCTTCAGGCCCCACGCGGATCGGAACGACGAGGGGATCTGGACGTAGAGCATCCTGCTCGTCGACGTCTCTGCAGCCGAGTCGGCGATGGCGAGGGCGTAGTCGCTGGGGAAGCCGGAGCGCACCACGGTGCTCGTGGCGGTGGGCTGGCCAACGACGTAGCCGCGGACGGTGGCGCTCTGCCCCGTCTGGGAGGCGACCGCCTGCGAGACGGTGAGGGGTGCGGCGGCGAGCGCGGGCGCCGGTGCGGCGGCCGCTCGAGGCAGCGGCAGTGATCCGGCCGGGGACCCGGCTGCGCTGGTGAGCGCGAGGCTCGGCGGGACGAGGGCGACGGCCAGTCCGGTGAGGACGGCGGCGATGCGGCGCCGGGGGACGACGACGGGCACGGGTGCTCCTGTGGGGGCCGGGGGAGTCGGGTGTGGTCACGCACCCACCGCCCGCGGCGGGCGGCGGCTCCACGAGCGTGGCGGACCGGCCGTCGACGCCGGGTCAGTCGTTGGTCTCACCTTTGTCTGCGCGGCGCCAAGATTCGGCAGGCGGTCACCGGGGGAGTCGCCAGACGAGTCGCGGGCGAGCCGTCGCGGCCTCCGCACGCTGAGACCGTGGTCCGGGCCGCCCACAGCGCCTTCTAGACTGGTGACCCATGATGTCCTCCCTCGACCTGCGCGGCCGCACGCTCGACGTGCGCTTCCTGCGCCGGGCCCTTCCCCGAGCCGAGTTCGACGTCACGGCCGCCCTCGAGCAGGTGCGGCCGATCTGCGAGGACGTCGAGCATCGCGGAGCCGCCGCGCTGCGTGATCTCGGAGAGCGCTTCGACGGCGTGCGACCGACCCATCTGCGGGTGCCGCGCGCGCTGCTGCAGTCCGCCCTCGACCAGCTCGACCCCGACCTCCGCGCCGCGCTCGAGGAGTCCATCCGTCGTGCCCGCATCGTGCACGCCGACCAGCGCCGCACCGACACGACGACGCAGGTCGTCCCCGGCGGCACCGTGACGGAGCGGTGGGTGCCCGTCGACCGCGTCGGCCTCTACGTGCCCGGCGGCCTGGCCGTCTACCCGAGCAGCGTCATCATGAACGTCGTCCCCGCCCAGCTCGCCGAGGTCGGCTCGCTCGCCGTGGCGTCGCCGCCGCAGCGCGAGAACGTCGGTGAGTTCGCGGGCTACCCCAACCCGACCATCCTCGCGGCGTGCGCCCTGCTCGGCGTCGACGAGGTGTATGCCGTGGGCGGGGCCCAGGCGGTGGCCATGTTCGCGCACGGCTTCGTCGACGACGACCCCCAGTGGGGCGAGGTCGACGGGGAGACGGTCGTGTGCGACCCCGTGTCGCTCGTCACCGGGCCCGGCAACATCTGGGTCGTCGCCGCCAAGCGCCTCCTCAAGGGGCTCATCGGCATCGACGCCGAGGCCGGACCCACCGAGATCGCCATCCTCGCCGACGACTCCGCCGACCCTGACCACGTCGCGGCCGACCTCGTCAGCCAGGCCGAGCACGACCCGCTCGCCGCATCGGTGCTCGTCACCGACAGCGAGGAGCTCGCCGAGGCCACCCGACGGTCGCTCGCGCGACGCGTCCCGGCCACGAAGCACTCCGAACGCGTCACCGAGGCCCTCGAGGGCACGCAGTCGCGCATCGTCCTCGTCGACGACGTCGACGCGGGCCTCGACGTCGTCAACGCGTATGCCGCCGAGCACCTTGAGATCCAGACCCGCGACGCCTCCGACGTCGCCGCCCGCGTGCGCAACGCGGGTGCCGTCTTCGTCGGTCCGCACAGCCCGGTCAGCCTCGGCGACTATGCCGCCGGCTCCAACCACGTGCTACCTACCGCAGGGTGCGCGTGCCACAGCAGCGGCCTGTCGGTGCAGTCCTTCCTCCGCGGCATCCACGTCGTCGACTACGACGAGCCCGCGCTGCGCGGTGTCGCCCGCCACGTCGTGACGCTCGCGCAGGCAGAGGACCTCCCGGCGCACGGCGAGGCCGTGACGGCGCGCTTCGGCGACGAGGTCCCCCGGTGACCGGGGGAGTCTCGGCCGCGTCAGAGGTCCAGCGCCTGCTGCGTCCCGACCTGCGCGGCCGCACGCCGTACGGCGCGCCGCAGCTCGACGTGCCGGTGCGCCTCAACACCAACGAGAACTCCTACCCCGTGCCGCCGGTCGTCGTCGACGCCGTCGTCGCGGCGCTCGCCGACGACGTGGCCTCGCTCAACCGCTACCCCGACCGCGAGTTCACCGACCTGCGCAAGGCGTTGACGGCATACATCGAGAAGCAGTCCGGGGTCACGGTCACGCCCGAGCAGGTGTGGGCGGGCAACGGCTCCAACGAGGTGCTCTCGCACGTCGTCCAGGCCTTCGGTGGGCACGGTCGTGTCGCCCTCGGGTTCACCCCGAGCTACTCGATGCACCCGATCATCACCGAGACGAACGGCACGACGTGGGTCGATGGACTCCGTTCCGCCGCAACCGAACCCGACGCGTTCGACCTGACGCCCGAGTCGGCCGCTGAGCAGGCACGCGAGCACCACCCGTCGATCGTCTTCCTCTGCTCCCCGAACAACCCGACCGGCACCGCGTTGCCGTTCGAGGTCATCGGTGCGGTCCTCGACGCGGCGCCGAACGCGATCGTCGTCGTCGACGAGGCCTACGCCGAGTTCGCCCGGCCCGGAACTCGATCCGCGCTGACGCTCCTGGCCGAGCACCCACGTCTCGTGGTGACGCGGACCATGAGCAAGGCCTTCGCCTTCGCCGGAGGACGGCTCGGCTACCTCGTCGCGGCACCTGAGCTCGTCGACGCGCTGCGCCTCGTCCGGCTGCCCTACCACCTGAGCAGCCCGACCCAGACGATCGCCCGCATCGCCCTCGAGCACGCCGACGTCATGCTGGGCACCGTCGAGGTCATCAAGCACCAGCGCGACCGCATCGTCGAGCGGCTCACGGAGCTCGGCGCACGCCCCGTCGCCAGCGACAGCAACTTCGTCCTCTTCGGTGGCCTCCGCGACGAGAAGGCCACGTGGCAGGCCCTGCTCGACGAGGGCGTACTGGTCCGCGACATGGGTATCGCCCACCACCTGCGGGTCACGGCGGGCGACCCCGACGAGACGACCGCGTTCCTTACGGCAATGGCCCGTCTCGCCCCCACGCACGTGCTCGCCCCCCGCGCCGACCAGCAGGAGTCCCCCGCATGAGCCGCACCGCGAAGATCACCCGCGCCACGTCCGAGTCGTCCGTCGAGCTCTGGCTCGACCTGGACGGCACCGGCACGTCCGACATCTCGACCGGCGTCCCGTTCTACGACCACATGCTCCACTCGTTGAGCAAGCACTCCCTCATCGACCTGACGGTCAAGGCGACCGGCGACGTCGACGTCGACGTGCACCACACGGTCGAGGACACCGCGATCGTGCTCGGGCAGGCGCTCCGTGAAGCCCTGGGCGACAAGTCAGGCATCTCCCGCTTCGGTGACGCCACGGTGCCCCTCGACGAGGCCCTGTGCCACGCCGTCGTCGACGTGGCCGGACGGCCCTACGTCGTGCACGAGGGGGAGCCTGAAGGGCAGCAGTACGCCCTCATCGGCGGTCACTTCACCGGTTCGATGACCCGCCACGTGCTCGAGTCCTTCGCCTACAACGCCGGGCTGTGCCTCCACGTCCGCGTGCTCGCCGGCCGGGACCCGCACCACATCGTCGAGGCCCAGTTCAAGGCGGTGGCGCGGGCGCTGCGGTCCGCCGTCGCTCCCGACCCCCGGGTCGTCGGGATCCCGAGCGCCAAGGGAGCGCTCTGACGATGGTGGGGGCTCGATGAGTGCCGACGTCGTCGTCCTCGACTACGGCAGCGGCAACGTCCGATCGGCCGTGCGCGCACTGGAGCGCGTCGGCGCGACGGTGACCCTGACGTCCGACCCACACCGTGCCCTCGAGTGCGACGGGCTCTTCGTCCCCGGCGTCGGCAACTTCCACGCCTGCATGGCTGGTCTGGCGGCAGCGCACGGACCTCGCATCATCGGCCGGCGCATCAGCGGCGGCCGGGCGGTGCTCGGCGTCTGCGTCGGCATGCAGGTGCTCTTCGACGGCTCGACCGAGCCGTCCGAGCACCCGCTCGAGGGGCTCGCCGAGTGGCCGGGGACGGTGGAGCGTCTCCCGGCCGACGTCGTGCCGCACATGGGCTGGTCGGAGGTCGAGGCCGCCGACGGGTCACGCCTGTTCGCCGGCGTCGAGCACGAGCGCTTCTACTTCGTCCACTCGTATGCCGTGCAGCAGTGGACCCTCGAGGCGACCGGCGCCTTCGCGCGGGTCGCCCCGCGGGTCACGTGGGCGCGTCACGGTGCGAAGTTCGTCGCCGCGGTCGAGAATGGCCCCCTGAGCGCGACCCAGTTCCACCCCGAGAAGTCCGGCGACGCCGGGCTGCAGCTGCTCGAGAACTGGGTCCGCGGCCTGTGACCGTGCCGCCCCCTGCCCGCCTGGGCTGAAGGGGTGTCGGCCTCGACGAGGAGGGGACCGTGGCGACGAGGAAGCCGGCTGCCAGCTCCAGCACGAAGCGGCGGAGCCGCACCACGAGCCGCACCACGAGCCGCACCACGAGGCGGACCTCGTCCGGCGCCCTCTACCCGCGGCGGCGGCGCAGCCGGCCCGGACTCCCGACGACGGTGGGCACGGCGCTCGGCGCACTCGTCGTGACGACCCTGCTCGACCTGTCCTGGCCGTTGCGCATCGCGCTCCTTGCCGTCGTCCTCGTCGTGGGGCTGGCCTACGTCCTGTGGCGCCACCGTGGCGAGATCGCAGCCGGCGAGGCCCCCGGCGCTGCCGAAGACACCCCGGCAGGCCCCGTCGCGAACTGAGCACTCGACCGGGCGGGGAGTCGAGTGCGCCTCCCGGCCCACGGCGTGGGCCACCGGGCCGTGGTCCTCGGGCCCACGGCATACTCGAGTGGCCAGGTCCCGACCCCGAGGAGCGCACGACTCATGACCGACCAGCCTCGCCTCGAGCTGCTGCCCGCCGTCGACATCGCGGGCGGTCGCGCCGTGCAGCTGGTCCAGGGCGTCGCCGGGAGCGGCGGGGAGTTCGGTGACCCGTGGGAGGCGGCGCTGCGCTGGCAGGAGCAGGGTGCCGAGTGGATCCACCTCGTCGACCTGGACGCAGCCTTCGGGCGCGGCAGCAACCGCGACCTCATCGCCTCGATCGTCGGCCGTCTGGACCTGCAGGTCGAGCTCTCGGGCGGGATCCGTGACACCGAGTCGCTCGACGCGGCGCTCGCGACCGGCTGCCGCCGGGTCAACATCGGCACCGCCGCCCTCGAGGACCCCGACTGGACGGCCTCGATCATCGCCGACCACGGCGACCGCGTCGCCATCGGTCTCGACGTCCGCGGCACCACGCTCGCGGCGCGCGGCTGGACCCGCGAGGGTGGCGACCTGTGGGAGACCCTCGAGCGTCTCGACGCCGAGGGCTGCGCTCGGTACGTCGTCACCGACGTCAACAAGGACGGCATGCTCCAGGGGGCCAACGTCGACCTGCTCCGTGACGTGTGCGCGCGCACCGACCGCCCGGTCGTCGCGAGCGGCGGCGTCTCCACGCTCGAGGACATCGCCACGATCCGCGGGCTCGTCGGCGTCGGTGTCGAGGGGGCCATCGTCGGCTCGGCGCTCTACCGCGGCGCGTTCACCCTGCCCGAGGCCCTCGACGTCGCCGGGCGGCCAGGATCGTGACCGCACCCGCCTCCGGTCACGCTGGACAGTCAGGCCACCACGACGGGCAGGGCCGTCCCGCGGACTCCGCCGGTCAGGCGTGGCAGGGCAAGTCGATCCCCTCGCACGGCTTCTCGGGCGACACCGGAGCGGCTGACGACGCACTCCTCGCCGCTCTCGCGGCGGCGCACGAGAGCCCGGGCGACGACGCAGAGGTCGCCGTGATGGAGCACACGGCCCAGGCGCGCTGGCTCGTCCCCGTCGTCGCGGTCGCCGCGGAGGTCGACGAGTCCGGACCGCACACCGTCGACACCCGCAGCGACATGGCCGCCGTGACCCTGACGTCCCCGGACGGCTCCCGGGCCCTGCCGATGTTCACCTCCCTGGCGAGCCTTGCCGCGTGGGACCCGACGGCCAGGCCGGTTCCAGTCCGTGCGGCAGCCGCGGCGCAGGCGGCGATCAGCGAAGAGTGCCAGGTGCTGGTCGTCGACGTCGCGTCGAGCCACGCGACGGTGTTGCGTCCGAGCATGCTGTGGGCACTCGCCCAGGAGCGCGCGTGGGAGCCGAGCCACCGTGACCCCCACGTCGCAGCTGCCGTACGCGCCGCCGTCGAGTCCGAGCCCCTGGTGTCGGCGCATCGCGTCGAGGCCGGCGAACCCGTCGGCGCCGGCGTCCTGCGCGTCGTGCTGGCGCTCGAGCCCGGCCTCGACGCCGACCAGGTCGGGGCCATCGCCACTCGGATCGGGGAGCGCATCGCGACCGACGGCGAGACCCGTGCGAGGATCGATGCTCTGACCTTCGCGCTCGAAGCGGCGCGCTGAGCACATCACGAGCGGAGGTGCCGGACGTGGACACCACACCCCAGGCGACCCGGGAGCACGATCCCGAGGCGCCCGCTGCAGCAGGTGACGTCGCGGGCACGCCTGCCCGGCACGGACGGAGGACCGGTTCGGGCGCGCCCAGTGGCCCCCTCGGCTTCATCGTCGACCCGGCTCTCGACGCGCAGCGCCGCCGGGACCTGCGGCAGATGCGTCTCGTGGCGACCGGGCTGCTCGTGTTCGCCGCCATCGTCTACGTCCTGACGCGCGGGCACGACGACGGCGTCCTCGGTTTCGTCAACGCGGGCGCCGAGGCCTCGATGGTCGGTGCCTGTGCCGACTGGTTCGCCGTCACGGCCATCTTCCGGCACCCGCTCGGTCTGCCGATCCCGCACACGGCCCTCATCCCACGCAAGAAGGAGATGATCGGGCGCAGCCTGGAGGAGTTCGTCAGCGAGAACTTCATGCGCGAGGACATCATCCGCGAGCGGGTGCTCGACGCCGAGCCCACGCGACGGGCCGCCGAGTGGGCCCTCGCGCCGGGTCACGCGAAGCGACTCGTCGACGAGGTGGCCACGGTCACCGTCCACGCACTGCACCGCATCCCGGACGAGGACGTCCGCGCGATCATCGAGCAGGCCGTGCTGCCACGTCTCGCCCAGGAGCCGATCAGCTCGCTGGCTGGAGGGCTGCTCGACCAGGTGGTCCGCGACGAGGCGCACGTCGGCCTCGTCGACCTCGCGCTCGACGAGGTCCGCGGCTGGCTCGTCGACAACGAGGACCTCTTCGAGTCGCTCATCACGCAGCGGGCGCCGGCGTGGGTGCCCGCCGCGATCAACGACCTCGTGGCGCGCAAGATCCATGTCGAGGCGCTGAAGTGGCTGGCCGACATCCGCAACGACCCGCGGCACGACGTGCGCCTCGCGCTCGACAAGCTGCTCATCGACCTGGCCGACGACCTGCAGCACGACCCCGTCACCCAGGCCAAGGCCGAGCGGCTCAAGGAGCGCGTGCTCGCGCACCCGCAGGTGGCCGACACGGCGATGTCGCTGTGGGCGTCGTTCCGGGCCGTCGTCATCGCCGCACTCGAGGACGAGGGTGGGCCGGTCCGGGCCCGAGCCGTCCGCGAGGTGACGGCACTCGCCGAACGGCTGCTCGCCGACGCCGCGCTCCGTGCGCGCATCGACACCCGCATCTGCGACGCGACGATCTATGCCATCGACCGCTACGGCACCGAGCTGACGCGCATCATCAGTGACACAGTCGACCGCTGGGACGGCAAGGAGACCGCCGAGCGGGTGGAGCTCCAGGTCGGCCGCGACCTGCAGTTCATCCGCATCAACGGCACCCTGGTCGGCGGCCTCATCGGCATGCTCATCCACGCCGTCTCGATCCTGCTCCCGAGCTGAGCCCCGGCTCGCGGCGTACGCGTCGCCGGTCAGCCGTGGGCGTCGAGCCGCTCGGTCACCTGCCGCAGCGTCCGGTGCAGGTCGAGCAGCTCCTGGCGTGTCAGGCCGCTGCGCACCGCGATCTGGTGCGGCAGGTCGCCGAGGCCGGCGAGGCGCTCCCGGCCTGCGGCCGTGGCCGAGACGAGGACGCGGCGCTCGTCCTCGGAGTCGCGGGCCCGCCCCACGAGGCCGGCCGACTCCATCCGCTTGAGCAGCGGCGAGAGCGTGCCGGAGTCGAGCCGCATCAGCTCGCCGAGTCGGCTCACGGTCAGCGGGCCGTGCTCCACGACACCCATGAGCGCGATGTACTGCGGGTAGGAGAGCCCGTGCTCCGCCAGCAGCTCGCGGTAGACGCCGTCGAAAGCGCGCACGGTCGTGTGCATCGCGTAGCAGATCTGCTGCTCGAGGCTGAGGGGGCTCGGGGCTGCGGCGGCGGGATTGGACGGGCTCATGACCCAAGCGTACTATCAAATTGCGCACAACTTAATTGTCAGCAATTTGAGGAGCCTGATGAGCACCACCACCCAGACCGCCCAGTACGTCGCCTCGGCCACCGCCTCCGGGCGTGAGGGTCGCGCCGTCACCTCCGACGGCCGGCTCGACGTCACGCTCGCCGCCCCGCGCGAGCTCGGTGGCAGCGGCGAGGGCACGAACCCCGAGCAGCTCTTCGCCGCCGGGTATGCGGCGTGCTTCGCGAGCGCCCTCGGCCTGGTCGCCCGCAAGCGCCGGGTCGAGGACTTCGACGTCGCGGTGACCGCCGACGTCAGCCTCTCCGGGTCCTCGAGCACCGGGTTCGGTCTCGGCGTCGTCCTGCACGTCGAGCTGCCCGAGGGCATCGACCCGCAGCTCGGCCGCGAGCTCGTCGACACCGCGCACCAGGTGTGCCCCTACTCCAACGCGACGCGCGGCAACATCCCGGTCGAGATCGTCGTCGACTGACCCACGCGCTCTCGCGTCCACCCACGATTCCGAAACCCCCTGACACCCAAGGAGACCCGATGACCAACCCCCGTGAGGTCCAGCTCAAGAGCCGCCCCGTCGGCTGGCCCACCCCCGACGACTTCGAGCTCGTCGCGAGCGCCCACGTCGACCTCGCCGACGGCCAGGTCCGCGTCCGCAACAAGGTCATGTCGGTCGACCCCTACATGCGCGGCCGGATGAGCGACGCCAAGTCGTACGCCGAGCCGTATGCGCTCGGCGAGGCCATGAACGGCGGTGCCGTGGGCGTCGTCACCGAGTCGAACGCCGAGGGGGTCGCCGTGGGCGACCACGTGCTGCACGGTCTCGGCTGGCGCGAGGAGGCCGTCGTCGACGGCACAGGCGTCCGCGTGGTCGACACGTCGGTGGCCCCGGCGTCCGCCTACCTCGGCGTGCTCGGCATGACCGGCCTCACGGCATACGCCGGCCTGACCCGCGTCGCGGGACTCAAGGAGGGCGACGTCGTCTTCGTGTCCGGCGCCGCCGGCGCCGTCGGCAGCGTCGTCGGTCAGGTCGCCAAGGCCTTGGGCGCGAGCCGCGTCATCGGCAGCGCCGGATCGCAGGAGAAGGTCGACCACCTCCTGAACGACCTCGGCTTCGACGCGGCCTTCAACTACAAGGACGCGCGCGTCTCCGACCTGCTGCGGGAGGCCGCTCCTGACGGCATCGACGTCTACTTCGACAACGTCGGCGGCGACCACCTCGAGGCCGCGATCGGTTCGCTCCGCCTCGGCGGGCGCATCGCGATCTGCGGCGCGATCTCGGTCTACAACAACACCGAGCCGGCGCCCGGGCCGCGCAACCTCGCGCGCCTCATCCAGACCCGCGGCACCATCACGGGCTTCCTCGTCGGGGACCACTGGGACCTCGCGGGCGAGTACGCCCAGCGCGCGGCCGGCTGGATCGCCGACGGCACCCTGACCTCGCGCGAGACGTTCAGCGACGGGATCGACCACGCCGTCGACGCCTTCCTCGGGGTCCTGCGCGGCGAGAACGTCGGCAAGATGCTCGTCCGCCTCTGACGGATCGAAAGAGCGATCCGTCCGCTCCCTCCTGATCGACAGAGCGATCCGTCCGCGCACCTTGCGGACGGATCGCTCTTTCGATTGTGTGCGGACGGATCGCTCTTTCGATTGTGTGCGGACGGATCGCTCTTTCGATCGCGTCAGGTGCCCAGCAGGTCCTTGGCCTTGTCGGCGGGCAGCAGGTCGTGCCGCAGCGGTTCGCGCACGAAGGACCCGGTGCCGTGCGACACCGACCGCAGGTCGATGGGGTAGCGCGACAGCTCCGCCGACGGCACCTCGGCGTGCACGACGGTCCACGCTCCGTCCGGGCCCATCCCGTCCGCCGGCTCCGTGCCGAGCACCTGGCCGCGCCGACCGCGCAGGTCCGACATGACGGCGCCGAGGTACTCGTCGGCGATGGTGATGTCGACGCGGTCGATCGGCTCGAGCAGCGCCATCGTCGAGGCGTTGGCGGCCTCCTTGAGCGCGAGGGCTGCAGCGGTCTGGAAGGCGACGTCGGAGGAGTCGACCGAGTGCGCCTTGCCGTCGGTGAGTGTGACGCGGACGTCGACGACCGGGTGGCCCGTGAGCAGGCCCTTCTCGAGCTGGAGCCGGGTGCCCTTCTCCACCGACGGGATGAACTGGCGCGGCACGGCGCCCCCAACGACCTTGTCGACGAACTCGAAGCCGCCCCCTCGCGGCAGGGGTTCGATCTCGATCGAGCACACGGCATACTGCCCATGACCGCCCGACTGCTTGACGTGGCGGCCCTGCACCGAGCAGCGCCGGACGAACGTCTCCCGGAGCGCGGTGCGATAGGGCTCGGCCACCACGGTCACGCCGTAGCGGTCCGCCAGGCGGCCGATGAGGTCGTCGACGTGGGCCTGGCCCATGGTCCACAGCACGACCTGGTCGGTCTCGCTCGAGTGCTCCATCCGCATCGTCACGTCCTCGGCGACGAGGCGCTGGAGCGCGGCCCCGAGCTTGTCGTCGTCGGACTTCGTCGCAGCCCGGATCGCGACGGGCAGCTGGGGCTCCGGCAGCAGCCACGGTGCGACGACCGCGGGCCGCTCCGGCGAGGAGAGGGTGTCCGACGTCTCGGCCCGGGTCAGCTTCGACACGAGGGCGATGTCACCGGCGATGGCGGTGCCACGAGGCCGGTGCGTGTCGACGAACGGCGATGCGAGCGGTCCGACGCGTTCGTCGTCGTCGTGCGCCGGGTGGCCGGCGACCTCGTGCCCGACGAAGTCGCCGAGGTGTCCCGACACGTGCACGGGCTCGTCGACGCGCAGGGTGCCGGAGAACACGCGCACGAGTGACAGGCGACCGACGTAGGGGTCCGTCGTCGTGCGCACGACCTCGGCGACGAGCGGCTGCGACGGGTCGCACGTGACGCCGTTGACGGAACCGCCCACGGGCGAGGTGACCGCGGGGAGCGGGTGGATGGTTGGGTCGGGGAAGGCCCGCTCGACGATCCCGAGCAGCTCCTCGACACCCGTGCCGGTCAGCGGCGAGACGGGGACGATGGGGAAGAACGTGCCGTGCGCGATGGCCGTGCGCAGGTCGGCGAGCAACGACTCGGTGTCGATGCTCTCGCCCTCGAGGTAGCGGTCGAGCAGGGTCGCGTCCTCGGACTCCTCGATGACGGACTCGATGAGCGCCGCCCGGGCGTCCTCGTGCTCCCCGGCGGTCTCGCCCGTCAGCAGGCCGACGACTCCCGTGACCGAGCCGCCCTCGACGACGGGCCAGTGCGTGGCCCGGGCGTCACCGAACGTGCGACGACACGTCTCGACGGTCGTGGCGAAGTCGGCGCGGGGCTGGTCCAGATGGGTCACGACGACGGCGCGGGGCATGCCGACGGCTGCGCACTCACGCCAGAGCAGCGACACGGGCCGGTCGATGTCGTCGGCGCCCGAGACGACGAAGATCGCGGCGTCGGCGGCGCGCAGCCCGGCCCTGAGGTCACCGACGAAGTCGGGGTAGCCGGGGGTGTCGAGGAGGTTGAGGGTGACCGGTCCGGACGGGAACGATGCGGCGGTGAGGGTCGTCGTGCGGACGTGGTCGCCGCTGCCGGTGCGCTGACCGGGCACGCGGGCCGCGATGAGTGCCTCGAAGAGTGCGGTCTTGCCGGCCCCGCCGGGTCCGACCAGCACGACGTTGCGGATGTCCTGCGGCGAGGCGGGGTTGGGGGCCGCAGGAAGGTCTGATCTGCCGGGCGTCTTTGCCATGCCCCCCACAATTCTCCTGTCGCACGGCCGTCACAAGACCTCTGGCGTATGCCGCCCGCCACCGTCAGCGTGCGCGTGTCGGGTGTGCATCGGGCCGTGCATCGGACGACCGTCCGGCCCGCGAATGCGGATGCGGACCGTCGGTGGCGGGTGACAGGCTGGAGACATGGATCTGGGGGCCTACCGGCCGGTGCTGGCCAACCGCGACACTCGCCAGGCGCTGCTGCTCGGGTTCCTCATCCGCGTTCCCATGTGGGCGGGTGCGGTGATCCTCACGCTGCACGTCGTGACGTCGCTCGGGCGCAGCTACGGCGAGGCCGGCCTCGTCACGGCTGCGTCCACCGTGGCGGTCGCCGTCTCCGGCCCGTGGCGCGGCCGGCTGCTCGACCGCATCGGCCTGCGTCGCACCGTCGGGCCCTCGCTCGTCGTCCAGGTCGTGTGCTGGTCGATCGCCCCGTGGGTGGGTTACGCCCCGCTCATCGGCTTCGCGGCGCTCGCCGGGCTCTTCGTCGTCCCGACCTTCTCGATCCTGCGGCAGGTCATCATCCGCTCGGTGCCGAGCGACCAGCGCCGCACGGCGCTCTCGCTCGACTCGTCGGCGACCGAGCTGTCCTTCATGGCGGGTCCGGCCATCGGCGTGTGGCTGGCCACCTCGTGGGACACCGGCTGGGCCCTGCTCGTGTGCGAGCTGACCTCCGTCGCGGCGGGGTTCGTGCTGTGGCTGGTCAACCCGCCGCTCACCTCCGAGTCCGCCGAGAGCGAGCCCGCTCGCGACACGACCGGGGAGCAGGTTGCCGGTGACGAGCCGGGCGAGGCGGCGCGGGCCGAGGCCATCGCCGCGAGCACCAACGGTGTCGGTGCCGACGACGTCGCCCCGGGCCGCGCGATCCGCGGCTTCATCACGTTCCCGGTCGCGGCGGTCTATCTTGCCGCCGCCTGCTCCACGCTCGTCCTCAGCGGAACCGACGTCTCGATCGTGGCGGCCCTGCGCTCCTTCGAGGCGACCGGCTCGATCGGGTGGGTCCTCGCCCTCTGGGGCGCGGGTTCGCTGGTCGGTGGCCTGCTCTACGGCGCGTGGCACCGGTCCTTCTCGGTCTTCTGGCTGCTGGGCGGCCTAGCCGCCACCACTGCCCCCGTCGCCCTCGCCGTCGGGGTGCCGAGCTTCGCCGTGCTCATCACGGTGTCGGGGTTCCTCTGCGCCCCGACGATCACGGCCACCGTCGAGCAGCTGAGCCGCCAGGTGTCCGAACGGTTCCGCGGGGAGATGATGGGCTGGCACGGATCGGCGATGACCGCCGGCTCGGCGGTGGGGGCTCCGATCGCGGGTTTCGCCATCGACCACGGCGGCTGGCAGTCGGGGTTCGTCGTCGTGTCCGCGCTCGGCGTCGTCATCGCGGGGGCGGGCCTCGTCGGCTCGCGCGTGGGCCGGCGCCGGGTCGGCCGGACCGCCGCCACCGATTCGGAGCACGGGGTCACGGCTGCTAACATGGAGCACTGACCAGCCGTCACCAGGCTCCCGCTCCGGCGGAGGCCCGGTGGCGACGTGCAAGAGAAGCTCGCTTCCACCCGCGTCAACCTCACGGTTGCCGGGTCAAGGTCTGCTCGACCGGATGCCGTTCGCGGCACACGTGTCGAGCCGTGTGACGCGACGGCGACCGTCCGGCATACGTGACCCTTGGGCTCCTCGTGCACACACGGGGAGCCCTTTTCTCGTTGTGGTCGCAGCAGGACGGACAACACCCCGTCTGGTCACCCATTTCTCGAAACTTAGGAGCACCACATCAGCGAGCCTCGCATCAACGAGCGCATCCGGGTCCCGGAAGTGCGCTTGGTTGGCCCCAACGGCGAGCAGGTCGGCATCGTCCGCGTCGAGGACGCGCTGCGTCTGGCCGAGGAGGCGAACCTCGACCTCGTCGAGGTGGCCCCCATGGCCAAGCCGCCGGTCGCCAAGCTCATGGACTTCGGCAAGTTCAAGTACGAAGCCGCCATGAAGGCACGGGAAGCGCGCAAGAACCAGGTCAACACCGTCATCAAGGAGATCAAGCTCCGTCCGAAGATCGACCCGCACGACTACGGCACCAAGAAGGGCCACGTCGAGCGGTTCCTCAAGGCCGGTGACAAGGTCAAGGTGACGATCATGTTCCGTGGCCGCGAGCAGAGCCGTCCCGAGCTGGGTCGTCGTCTGCTCGAGCGCCTCGCCGAGGACATCGCCGAGCTCGGCTTCGTCGAGTCGGCCCCGAAGCAGGACGGCCGCAACATGATCATGGTGATCGGCCCGACCAAGAAGAAGGCCGAGGCCAAGGCCGAGCAGCGTCGCTCCCGCGAGCAGCACGACCAGCACGAGCAGCACGAGCAGCACGAGCGGCGCGAGCAGCGCGAGCAGCACGCGGCCGACCAGACGGCCCCGGCCCACGAGCAGCCCGAGGCGCACGCCCAGGCCCCGCAGACCGACGAGGCCACCGCCGCCGCCGAGTGATCGGCCGGCAGTGACCCGCCGGAGGCGCGAGCCCCCGGCACGACAGACCACGTGCGTCCACTGACGCGCGCAACACGAAGGAGATCGGCCCCCATGCCGAAGATGAAGACGCACAGCGGTGCGAAGAAGCGTTTCCGCCTCACGGGCACCGGCAAGGTCATGCGCGAGCAGGCCGGCGGTCGCCACTTGCTCGAGCACAAGTCGAGCAAGAAGATGCGTTCCATCGCGAACGACGTCGAGCTCGCCAAGCCGGACGCCAAGAAGGCCAAGAAGCTCCTCGGCAAGTGAGCCGGGACCCCCACCCATCAGCACTTCGCTGAGCAGCCGGGACCCCGGTAGGCCAGCAGCAGCAAGCACTGCGTCAAGCAGAGAAGGAGTATTCACGTGGCACGCGTGAAGCGGGCGGTCAACGCCCAGAAGAAGCGTCGCGTCGTTCTCGAGCGCGCCAGCGGTTACCGCGGTCAGCGTTCGCGTCTGTACCGCAAGGCCAAGGAGCAGGTCACCCACTCGCTGGGTTACGCCTACCGTGACCGCCGCGCCAAGAAGGGCGACTTCCGTCGCCTCTGGATCCAGCGCATCAACGCTGCGGCCCGCGCCAACGGCATGACCTACAACCGGTTCATGCAGGGCCTCAAGGCCGCCGGGGTCGAGGTCGACCGCAAGATCCTCGCGGACCTCGCCGTCAACGACGCGCCGGCCTTCGCCACGCTCGTCGAGCTCTCCCGCGCCAACGTCCCTGCCCAGGCAGCGGCGAAGGTCGCCGGCGACGCCGCCTGAGCGTCGCCCGAACGCACATCACACCCCTCGAGCGCCGGGACGCCCCGTGCTGACCAACCCCCGATCCGATCGGGTCAAGGCAGTGCGGTCGCTGTCCCGGCGCTCGGTGCGTGCTCGCACCGGTGAGTTCCTCGCGGAGGGGCCCCAGGCCGTCCGCGAGGCGGTCGCCTTCCGGCCCGACCTCGTCCGCGACATCTACGTCACCACCGAGGCGGCAGGGCGTCACGCGACCATCGTCACGGCCGCCCGCGAGGCCGACCTCTGGGTGCACGAGGTGACGTCCGACGTCCTGGCCGCCATGAGCGACACCGAGTCGCCGCAGGGCATCGCGGCCGTATGCCGGGTGCTGGACCGCCCCCTGCACGACGTCCTCGCGGGCCTGCCGACCGATGCGCTCGTGTGCGTCCTGACGAACGTCCGCGACCCGGGCAACGCCGGCACGGTCATCCGCGGCGCCGACGCGGCTGGCGCCGACGCGGTCATCGTCAGCGATGCGAGCGTCGACGTCTACAACAGCAAGGTCGTCCGCTCGACGGTCGGATCGCTGTGGCACGTGCCCCTTGTCGTCGGCTCCAGCGTGCCGGAGATCCTCCAGGCACTGCGCGAGCGCGGGGTGCGGCTGCTCGCGGCCGACGGCGCCGGCACCACGCTCCTGCCAGACGCCGACCTCACCGGGGCTCACGCCTGGGTGATGGGCAACGAGGCATGGGGCCTGCCGCTGGAGGTGCGTGACCTCTGCGACGACGTCGTCCGGGTCCCCATCCACGGTCACGCCGAGTCGCTCAACCTCGCCATGGCGGCGACGATCTGTCTCTACGCCTCGGCAGAGGCCCGCCGCGCGAGCCGCTGACAGCGCTCTCCCGGCGCTCATGACTATTCTTCGGCCATGACCTCCGTGGACGGGACCGGTGCACCGCGGCCCGTTTCGGCGTCGGTGGCCGAGCCCTTCGCCCTGACGGGCGAGCTGCTGCCCGACGGACTCGTCATCGTCGGGCGTGACCGACGGATCCACTTCGCCAACGCGGAGGCCCTGCGCATCCTCGACTGCGACGAGTCGGACCTCGTGGGCCGGGCCCTGTCCGAGGGCCTTCCGCTCACCGACAAGTACGGCCGCGACTGGTGGGCGCACACGGACCCGTGGAACGGTCTGGCCAGCCGCCCCGGTCACCGCGAGAAGCTCCTGGTGGCGCCGAAGGGGCAGGACGTCCTGGTCACCGCCCGCTACGTCCGGGCCGACGGTGACCACACCGTCGAACGGGTCATCCTCGGGCTGCGCGACGCCGAGGCCCGGCAGCGTGCCGAGCGCGACCAGGCGACGGTGCTGTCGACGGTGGCGCACGAGCTGCGGGCCCCCCTGACGTCGGTCACGGGTTTCACGAGCAGCCTGCTCCGGCGCTGGGACCGCTTCAGCGACGAACAGAAGCGCCTCATGATCGAGACCATCGAGGCCGACGCGACGCGCCTGACGCGCCTGATCACCGAGCTGCTCGACATCTCGCGCCTCGACTCGGACAGCCTCAACCTCCGGCTGGGTCCCGTCGACCTGCATGCCCTGCTGACGACGCACGTCGTCCGCTACGAGCTGGGTCGCTCGACAGGCACGGTCGACCTGCGGCTGGGGGAGGCGGCCCGCGAGCGGGGACTGCCGCAGATGTGGGCCGACACCGACCGGCTCGAGCAGATCTTCTTCAACCTCATCGAGAACGGTCTGCTGCACGGCGCCGGCAAGGTCACGGTGACGCTCGACCGCGGAGGCGTCCTCGGTGACGCGCCCGAGTCGGTGGTCGTGGAGATCGACGACGAGGGTGACGGCATACCCCCCTCCGACCGCGAGAAGATCTTCGGCCGCTTCTGGCACGGTCCCTCGAACGCGAGCACGGGTCTGGGCCTCTACGTCGTCCGGGGGCTCGTCGAGGCCCACGGGGGCACGGTGCTCGTCACCGACCGCGACGGGGGCGGCGCGCGCTTCGTCGTGACCCTGCCCGCCGGCCTGCCGGATGTCGTCGGCAGCTGACCCACCCACGGGACGGTCGGCGGCCCGCTTCGCCGCCGCCCCTAGACTGGGCAACCGCACGACAGCCACCCCGACAGCCACCGAGAACCCGAGCGAGAGCAGCGAACGCACGCCGATGTCCGGACCCAACACGAACTACGACCCCGTCGAGGTCTCCGCGCTCGACCCGGCGAACGTCGACGCAGCGGTGCTGGACGCGCTCACGGCGATCGCCGCAGCGGCGTCCCTCGACGACCTCAAGGCCGTGCGCATCGCGCACCAGGGGGAGAAGAGCCCGCTCGCCCTCGCCAACCGCGAGATCGGTGCGCTGCCGCCGAGCGCCAAGGCCGAGGCCGGCAAGCGCGTCGGCCAGGCCCGGGGCCGCGTCGGGCAGGCCCTGACGGCTCGCCAGGCCGAGCTCGAGGCCGAGCGCGACGAGCGCATCCTCGTCGACGAGCGCGTCGACGTCACGATGCCCGCGCTGCGGCACACCCCCGGCGCACGCCACCCCATCGAGCTCGTCGAGCAGCGCCTCGTCGACGCCTTCGTCGGGATGGGCTGGGAGGTCGCGGAGGGTCCGGAGCTCGAGAGCGAGTGGCTCAACTTCGACGCGCTCAACCTCGGGCCCGACCATCCTGCGCGGCAGATGCAGGACACCTTCTTCCTCGACCCCGTCGACTCGGGCCTCGTGCTGCGCACGCAGACCTCGCCGGTCCAGATCCGGACGATGCTCGAGAAGGAGCCGCCGATCTACATCGTGGCGCCGGGCAAGGTCTTCCGCACCGACGACCTCGACGCGACGCACACCCCGGTCTTCCACCAGATCGAGTGCCTCGCCATCGACAAGGGCCTGACGATGGCCCACCTGCGCGGCGCGCTCGACGCGTTCGTCCGCATCATGTTCGGCGAGGAGACGCGCACCCGCGTCCGGGCCAACTACTTCCCGTTCACCGAGCCGAGCATGGAGACCGACTTTCTCTGCTTCGCCTGCCACGGCGAGGAGACCTGGGGTAGCGCCGAGCCGTGCCGAACGTGCGGCGGCTCGGGCTGGATCGAGCTCGGAGGCTCCGGCATGGTCAACCGCAAGGTGCTGCGCACGTGCGGCATCGACCCCGACGTCTACTCCGGTTTCGCGTTCGGGCTCGGCATCGAGCGGGCGCTCCAGCTGCGCCACGGGGTCCAGGGGATGCACGAGATCGTCGAGGGCGACGTCCGCTTCTCGCAGCAGTTCGGGATGGGGGTCTGACATGCGTATGCCGCTCAGCTGGCTCGCCGAGTACACCGACCTCGCGCCCGGGGCCCGGGGCGCCGACGTGGCCGCCAGCCTCGTGCGCGTGGGGCTCGAGGAGGAGGACCTCCACGGTGGCGACATCACGGGTCCGCTCGTCGTGGGCCGCGTCCTGTCCTTCGAGCTCGAGCCGCAGAAGAACGGCAAGACGATCCGCTGGTGCACCGTCGACGTCGGCCAGAACGGCCAGATGCTGACCGAGGGCAAGCACCAGGAGATCGTCTGCGGCGCCCACAACTTCGAGGTCGGTGACCTCGTCGTCTGCGTCCTGCCCGGCGCCGTGCTGCCCGGAGGGTTCGAGATCGCCGCACGCAAGACGTACGGCCACGTCTCCAACGGGATGATCTGCGCCGAGGACGAGATCGGCCTCGGTCACGACCACGAGGGCATCATCGTCCTGCGCCGCCTGCTCGGCGACGAGAAGGCCGCCACGGTCCAGCCCGGCGACGACGCGATCGCCCTGCTCGGGCTCGGTGAGGAGACCGTCGAGACCAACGTGACGCCCGACCGTGGCTACTGCTTCTCGGTCCGCGGCCTGGCCCGCGAGTACTGGCACGCCCAAGGCAGTCCCGAGGGCGGCTACCGCGACCCGGCCGACATCCTGACGCCGCAGCCCAACACGAACGGCTACGCCGTCGAGCTCAAGGACGAGTCTCCGATCGAGGGCAACGACGGGTGCGACCGCTACGTCGCGCGGATCGTGCGGGGCCTCGACCCGACGCGTCCGTCGCCGGCGTGGATGAGCAAGCGCCTGACGCAGATGGGCATGCGTCCCATCTCGCTCGCCGTCGACGTCACCAACTACGTCATGCTCGCCCTCGGTCAGCCGCTCCACGCCTTCGACGTCGACCGGCTGTCCGGCTCGATCGTCGTGCGACGGGCCCGCGGTGGCGAGAGGCTGACGACGCTCGACGACGTCGAGCGCACCCTGCACCCCGACGACCTGCTCATCACCGACGGCGGCGAGCAGCCGCTCGCCATCGCCGGCGTCATGGGCGGTGCGTCCTCGGAGGTGTCCGACTCGACGACCGACGTCCTCATCGAGGCCGCGCACTTCGACCCGACGACCGTGGCGCGTTCGTCGCGTCGGCACCGTCTCATCACGGAGGCCTCCAAGCGCTTCGAGCGGGGCGTCGACCCGAAGGTCACCGCGGCCGCCGCGCAGCTCGCCGTCGACCTGCTCGTCGAGCACGGTGGCGGCACCGTCGACGACGGCGTGACCGACGTCGACCGGACGACGGAGCGCACGGCATACCTCCTCGACGTCACCGAGCCCGCGCGCATCGTGGGCGTGCACTACCCCCGTGAGCGCGTCGTCGGCATCCTGCGTGACCTCGGCTGCCGGGTCGACGAGGCCGGCGAGGGCACCGACGACACGCACGTGCTCGTGACCCCGCCGTCCTGGCGTCCCGACCTCGTCGACGCGCCCGACTACGCCGAGGAGGTCGCGCGGATCGACGGCTACAACAACATCCCGTCGATCACGCCGACCCCGAGCGACGGCCGCGGCCTGACCCACGAGCAGAAGGCGCGCCGGGTCGTCGCCGACGCGCTGGCCGGGGCCGGGCTGACCGAGGTCCTCAGCTACCCGTTCGTGTCGGAGGATCTCGCCGACCAGCTCATGCTGCCCGCCGACGACGACCGTCGTCACGCGGTCCGGCTGGCCAACCCGCTGTCCGAGGAGAGGCCGCTGCTGCGCACGTCGATCCTCGCGAGCCTCGTCGACACGCTGCGGCGCAACGTCGCGCGCGGCCACAAGGACGTCGCGATCTACGAGATCGGTCTCGTCTTCCGTCCGGGCGGTGCGCTCGGCACGGCGCCGATCCCGGGCGTGGCCTCTCGACCCGACGCCGACACCCTCGAGCAGCTGTATGCCGCAGTGCCCGCCCAGCCGCGCCGCGCCGGCATCCTCGCGACCGGCCAGGCCGAGCAGGCCGGGTGGTGGGGCCCCGGCCGGGCCGCCGACTGGAGCGACATGGTCGCCGCCGTGCAGACCGTGGCCGCCGCCCTCGCCGTCCCGGTCGTCGTCGCCAACGACCCCGGCCACGCCCCGTGGCACCCGGGACGGTGCGCGCGGATCACGCTCGCCGACGGCACGCTCGTCGGGCACGCGGGCGAGCTGCACCCCAAGGTCGTCGCGGCGCTCGACCTGCCGCCGCGCACCGTGGCGGCGGAGTTCGACGTCGACGTGCTCGTCGCCGCGAGCGCGGAACCGGTCCAGGCCCGCGCGTTCTCGACCTTCCCGCCGGCGATGACCGACATCGCGCTGCTCGTCGCGTCCGACGTGGCCGCTGCCGACGTCGAGGCCGCCCTGCGCTCCGGCGCGGGGGAGTCGCTCGAGTCGGTCGTCCTCTTCGACGTCTACGAGGGCGAGCGCATCGAGGCGGGGCACCGGTCCCTGGCCTACCGCCTCACCTTCCGGGCGCCGGACCGGACCCTGACGACCGACGAGGTCAACGGTTTCCGCGACGCAGCGGTCGCAGTCGCGGCAGCGGCGACGGGGGCCGTGCAGCGCTGATCCCTGAATGCACGAATATGCATTAGCGTGTATAGTCATGCATTGTGATCAGGGCAGCAGTGGCGGGGGCGAGCGGCTACGCCGGAGGAGAGATCCTCCGGCTGCTGCTCGCCCACCCGCAGTTCGAGGTCGGTGCCGTCACGGCGGCCAGCAGTGCGGGTGAACGACTCGGGGGCGTCCACCCGCACCTGGTCCCGCTCGCGGATCGCGTCATCGAGCCGACCACCGTCGAAACCCTGGCCGGCCATGACGTCGTCTTCCTCGCCCTGCCGCACGGGCACTCCGGCGCGCTCGCCGCGCAGCTGCCCGACCCGGTCGTCGTCATCGACTGCGGGGCCGACTTCCGCCTCGAGTCCGAGACGGCCTGGACCAACTTCTACGACACGGCGTATGCCGGCTCGTGGCCCTACGGACTGCCCGAGCTCCCCGGGCCGGCGGGCTCCGTGCAGCGCGAGCGGCTCGCCGGGGCGCGCCGCATCGCGGTGCCCGGGTGCTACCCGACGGGCATCTCGCTCGCACTCGCGCCCGGCTTCGCGGCCGGACTGCTCGAGGCCCAGGACGTCGTCGTCGTGGCAGCCTCCGGCACGTCCGGGGCCGGCAGGTCCCTCAAGCCCCATCTGCTGGGCAGCGAGGTGATGGGCTCGATGTCGCCCTACGGCGTCGGCGGCGGCCACCGGCACACGCCCGAGATCGAGCAGAACCTCTCGCGCGCAGCGGGGGAGCCCGTCACGGTCTCGTTCACGCCGACCCTCGCGCCGATGCCCCGCGGCATCCTCGCCACCTGCACGGCGCGTCTGCGTCCCGGCACCGACCCGGCAACCGTGCGCGCTGCCTGGGAGAGGGCCTACGCCGACGAGCCCTTCGTGCACGTGCTGCCCGAGGGCTCGTGGCCTGCGACGGCGTCCGTCGTCGGGAGCAACCACGTGCAGCTCCAGGCCGCCGTCGACGAGCGGCTCGGCCGGGTCGTCGTCGTGTCGGCCATCGACAACCTCACCAAGGGCACCGCCGGTGCAGCCGTGCAGTGCGCCAACCTCGCCCTCGGTCTCGAGGAGACCCTCGGCCTCCCGATCGCAGGAGTCGCCCCGTGAGCGCTCGTCCGACCGTCCAGCTCCCCGCCGGCTTCCGGGCGTCCGGTGTCACCGCCGGGCTCAAGACGAGCGGCACCCCCGACCTCGCCCTCGTCGTCAACGACGGTCCCGACCACCATGCCGCGGCGGTCTTCACGACCAACCGCGTCGAGGCGGCCCCGGTGACGTGGTCCCGCCAGGTCGTCGCCGACGGACGCGTCGACGCGGTCGTCCTCAACTCGGGAGGCGCCAACGCCTGCACGGGCACGCAGGGCTTCCTCGACACGCACCGCACCGCGGAGCACGTCGCCGACGTCCTCGGCGTCTCGGCCGGTGACGTCGTCGTCTGCTCGACGGGTCTCATCGGCGAGCTGCTGCCGATGGACAAGATCACCTCCGGTGTCGACGCAGCGGCGGCAGCGCTCTCCCCGGAGGGCCACGAGGCCGCGGCGGTCGCGATCAAGACGACCGACACGGTGCACAAGGTGGCCGGGCACGCCGGCGCGGGATGGTCGGTCTCCGGCATGGCCAAGGGCGCGGGCATGCTCGCCCCGGCCCTCGCGACGATGCTCGTCGTCCTGACCACGGACGCCGTCGTCGACCCGGCTGACCTCACTGCCGCACTGCGGGCAGCGACAGCCGTCTCGTTCGACCGCATCGACTCCGACGCCTGCATGTCGACCAACGACACGGTCGTCGTGCTTGCCTCAGGTGCCTCGGGCGTGACCGTCGACCGGGGCGGCCTGACGGAGGCGCTGACCGCCGTCTGCTCCGACCTCGCGCGCCAGCTCATCGCCGACGCGGAGGGTGCCGCCCACGACATCGCCATCGAGGTGGCCGGCGCCGCGAGCGTCGACGACGCCCTCGAGGTGGCCCGCGCCGTGGCCCGCAACAACCTCTTCAAGTGCGCGATCTTCGGCAACGACCCCAACTGGGGACGTGTCCTGGCGGCCGTCGGCACGACCCGGGCCGCCTTCGAGCCAGCAGCCCTGGACGTGACGATGAACGGCGTCCAGGTGTGCCGCTCCGGCGGGGTCGGCGAGGACCGGGCCCTCGTGGACCTCACGGCGCGAGAGGTGCACGTCCTCGTCGACCTGCATGCCGGCGCGGATTCGGCCACCGTCTGGACCAACGACCTGACCCATGACTACGTCCACGAGAACTCGGCCTACAGCACATGAGCGACATCACCGAACCGTCCCCGACGGGCTTCCCCCCGTCCTTCCCGTCAGCCGGTGACCCACCCGCCAACGTGCGCGGGCTCATCGACGCAGCCGCGATCCGCGTCGCCGCCGGCAAGGCCTCGACGCTCGTTGAGGCGTTGCCGTGGCTCGAGCGCTTCCGCGGCGCCCTCGTCGTCGTCAAGTACGGCGGCAACGCCATGGTGGACGACGCCCTCAAGGCCGCCTTCGCCGAGGACGTCGCCTTCCTTCGGTATGCCGGACTGCGGCCCGTCGTCGTGCACGGCGGCGGCCCGCAGATCAAGGCGATGCTCGAGCGGGTGGGCATCGAGAGCGAGTTCAAGGGCGGGTTCCGCGTGACGACGCCCGAGGCCATGGACGTCGTGCGCATGGTGCTGACCGGCCAGGTCGGGCGCGAGCTCGTCGGCCTGCTCAACCAGCACGGGCCCATCGCCGTGGGCCTGTCTGGCGAGGACGCGGCCCTGCTCGGCGCCCGGCGCCGCGGCACCGTCGTCGACGGCGAGGAGATCGACCTCGGCCTCGTCGGTGACGTCGAGAGCGTCAACCCCTCGGCCATCCTCGACATCCTCGACGCGGGCCGTGTGCCGGTCGTCTCCACCGTCGCGCCCGACCTCGACGTCGACGGCCAGGTCCTCAACGTCAACGCCGACACCGCAGCCGCCGCGATCGCCGTCGCGCTCGGCGCCGAGAAGCTCGTCGTGCTCACCGACGTCGAGGGGATCTACGCCGACTGGCCCGATCGTCGCTCCCTGCTCTCCACGATCACCGTCAGCGCAGCCCGCGAGCTGCTCACCCGGGTCGACCACGGCATGGTGCCCAAGCTCGAGGCGTGCATCCGGGCCGTCGAAGGGGGCGTGCCGCAGACGCACGTGGTCGACGGCCGCAAGCCCCACTCGATCCTGCTGGAGATCTTCACCGACGAGGGGATCGGCACCATGGTGCTGCCCGACATCACCGGTTCCAAGCCGGTCCCGGCCCCCACGCCAACCGCCGCCCCGACCGCGACACCCGAGGAGAACCCATGACCGTGGGCAGTGATCTGCTGGGGCGCTACGCCAGCGCGATGGTCCAGGTCTTCGGCACACCGCAGCTGGTCCTCGCCTCGGGTCATGGCTGCTGGGTCACCGACGTCGACGGCAAGCGCTACCTCGACCTGCTGTCCGGCATCGCCGTCAACGCGCTCGGCCACGGTCACCCCGCGCTCGTGCAGGCGGTCGCCAAGCAGGCCGAGTCGGCGATCCACCTCTCCAACTTCTTCACCTCGGAGCCGGCGATCACCCTCGCCGAGCGGCTGTTGTCGATCGCGGCGGCCCCGAGCGGGTCGGGCGTCTTCTTCGCCAACTCGGGGACGGAGGCGACCGAGGCCGCGATCAAGCTCTCGCGGCGCACCGGGCGCACGCGCATCGTGGCCCTGCAGGGCTCCTTCCACGGGCGCTCCACGGGCGCCCTCGCCCTGACCCACAAGGCCGCCTACCGCGAGCCCTTCGAGCCGCTGATCCCCGAGGTCGTCTTCGTCCCACCGAACGACGCCGATGCGCTCCGTGCCGCCGTCGACGACACGACGGCGGCCCTCTTCGTCGAGCCGATCCAGGGCGAGGCCGGCGTGCGCGAGCTGTCGTCCGACTACCTGCGTCTGGCCCGGGAGCTGACGGGCGCCCACGGCGCGCTGCTCGTCGTCGACGAGATCCAGACCGGGATCGGTCGCACCGGCGACTGGTTCGCCCACCAGGCCTCGGGCATCGTGCCGGACGCGATGACCCTCGCCAAGGGTCTCGGCGGCGGGGTCCCGATCGGTGCCCTCGTGACGTTCGGTTCCGACGTCACGGCCATGCTGACCGCGGGCCAGCACGGCACGACGTTCGGCGGCAACCCCCTCGCGTGCGCCGCCGGGCTCGCCGTCCTCGACACCATCGAGCGCGATCACCTGCTCGAGCACGCGCGGCACGTCGGCGCCCTGCTCGACCACGTCGACATCGAAGGCGTGGTCAGCACGCGGGGTCGCGGGCTGCTGCGCGCGATCGAGCTGGACGGCATACCTGCTCCTGTGGTCATGGCGGCCGCTCGCGATGCCGGCTTCATCGTCAATGCGGTGACGCCGACAGCCCTTCGTCTCGCGCCGCCGCTCGTCATCACCGAGGAAGAGCTCCAGGGCTTCCTCGACGCGCTGCCGGCGATCCTCGACGCTGCCCGCGCGACGGGGGAGGCGACGCCGTGAGCCGCACCCAGCGCCAGCGGCGCATCGTCGAGCTGCTCGGGTCCCACGAGGTGCACAGCCAGGGTGAGCTCTCCGACCTGCTCGTCGCCGAGGGCACCGAGGTGACGCAGGCGACCCTCTCGCGCGACCTCGTCGAGCTCGGCGCGGTCAAGGTGCGGCGCGGACGCGCCCTCGTGTATGCCGTCCCGGGCGAGGGCGGTGAGGTGGCCGCCGTCGGCTCGATCGGCGACGCAGCCTCGGCCCGGCTGCGACGCACGTGCGAGGAGCTGCTCGTGTCAGCAGCCGCCGCGGTCAACGTCGTGGTGCTGCGCACGCCACCGGGGGCTGCCAACTACCTCGCCTCGGCGATCGACCAGGCCCGCGACCCCGAGGTGGTCGGCACCATCGCGGGCGACGACACGATCCTGCTCGTCGCCGGCAGCGCCGAGCAGGCGGCCGCGGTGGCCGAACGTCTCCAGTCCCTCGCCGGCACGCGAGACTGAACCCACCTCGGCGGCACCCGCTGCAGCCGACACCGGACACCATGCCGACCCACGCTGATCACCCACGAGGAGAACCCGCGATGACCGATCCCACCCGCACGAGCGCCGCCGACGGCAGCGAGGGCGCCCCGGGCGCCCCGGCCGCCCGAGTGAGCCTCTGGGGCGGACGCTTCGCCGGCGGTCCCGACCAGGCGCTCGCCGCACTGTCGAAGAGCACCCACTTCGACTGGCGTCTCGCACCGCACGACATCGCCGGCTCGCGCGCCCACGCCCGAGTCCTCCACGCCGCGGGGCTCCTCTCCGAGGAACACCTCGCTGGGATGATCGAGGGCCTCGACCGCCTCGAGGCCGACGTGCTCTCCGGAGCGTTCACGCCCGCCGAGGACGACGAGGACGTCCACACGGCGCTCGAGCGTGGCCTCATCGAGCGGGTCGGCACCGACCTCGGCGGTCGCCTGCGCGCCGGCCGCTCGCGCAACGACCAGGTCGCGACGCTCTTCCGGATGTACCTCCGCGAGCACGCGCGCGTCGTGGGCGGTCTCGTGCTGGATGTCGTCGATGCCCTTGTCGCCCAGGCAGATCGACACCTCGGGGTCGCGATGCCGGGGCGCACCCACCTCCAGCACGCGCAGCCCGTCCTGCTCTCGCACCACCTGCTCGCCCACGCGTGGGCACTGCTGCGCGACGTCGACCGACTGCGCGACTGGGACGAGCGCGCGAACGCGTCGCCCTACGGCTCCGGCGCGCTTGCCGGCTCGTCGCTCGGTCTCGACCCGGAGGCCGTCGCGCACGACCTCGGTTTCGCCCACGCGGTGGAGAACTCCATCGACGGCACCGCCTCGCGCGACTTCGTCGCGGAGTTCTCGTTCGTGTCCGCCATGACGGCCGTCGACATCTCGCGCATCGCCGAGGAGGTCGTGCTGTGGGCGACGAAGGAGTTCTCGTTCGTCACGCTGCACGACTCCTACTCGACGGGGTCGAGCATCATGCCGCAGAAGAAGAACCCCGACGTGGCGGAGCTCGCGCGTGGCAAGGCCGGTCGCCTCGTCGGTGACCTCGCCGGTCTGCTCACGACGCTCAAGGCCCTGCCACTGGCCTACAACCGCGACCTCCAGGAGGACAAGGAGCCGGTCTTCGACGCCGTGGACACCCTCGAGGTGCTCCTACCGGCGTTCTCGGGCATGGTTGACACGCTGACCTTCAACACCGAGAGGCTCGAGTCGCTGGCGCCGCAGGGCTTCGCTCTCGCCACTGACATCGCGGAATGGCTGGTGCGTCAAGGGGTTCCGTTCCGAGTCGCCCACGAGGTCGCCGGCGCCTGCGTCCGCGAGTGCGAGCCGCGCGGCATCGAGCTCTGGGATCTGACCGACGAGGACTTCGCGCACATCAGCGAGCACCTGACGCCCGAGGTGCGGTCCGTGCTGTCCGTCGAAGGGTCCCTGGCGTCACGGGACGCTGTCGGCGGCACCGCCCCGGCCCGGGTCAGCGAGCAGCTCGCGGCTGCCCGCGACCGTCTCGCCGCCGCCCGCGGCTGGACGTCGGCGGCTGTCTGACGGGGCGGTTAGCGTGTCGTCGGTGAGCCCCGTCGAGACCCGGCTGTCCCGCGAGTTCTTCGCCCGCCCGTCCGTCGAGGTCGCGCCCGACCTGCTAGGGCGCCACCTGTCGTTCGGTGGGGTCGTGCTGCGCCTGACCGAGCTGGAGGCGTATGCCGGTGAGGTCGATCCCGGGTCGCACGCCTTCCGGGGGGAGACGCCGCGGACCCGGCCGATGTTCGGGCCTCCCGGCTTCACCTACGTCTACTTCACCTACGGGCACCACTGGTGCGTCAACCTCGTCGTCGGCGAGGAGGGGTCGGCCTCGGCGGTGCTCGTGCGTGCCGGAGAGGTCGTGGCCGGCGGCGACCTCGTCCGGGCGCGACGTGGGCCCGTGCGTGAGAGGGACTGGGCCCGCGGCCCGGGCCGGCTCGGGCAGGCGCTCGCCATGACCAAGGAGCACACCGGTCGGGACTTCTGCCGCCCCCCGCTCGGCGAGCCCATCGACCTCGTCGTGTCCCAGGGCGACCCGGCCCCGCCGGAGCGCGTGCGCGTCGGTCCTCGGGTCGGTGTCAGCGGACCCGGGGGTGACGGGACGGCCTACCCGTGGCGCTTCTGGGTCGAGGGCGAGCCGAGCGTGTCGACCTACCGTCCGGGAGTCGTGCGCCGCCGGAGGTGATGCCCGCCATGCGGGACCGGGAGGTACTCGTTGGCCCGCGCGCGACGGCATACGGCAGGCTGTGTCCGGGTGGGCAGGGAGCCCGCTGGACCGAAAGGACACCGATACCCGTGACCGACATCTTCGACGAGCTGCAGTGGCGTGGCCTGGTGGCACAGACCACCGACGAGGCGGCGCTGCGCGAGGCACTCGCCGAGGGGCCGATCACGCTGTATTGCGGCTTCGACCCGAGCGCCCCCTCGCTGCACTTCGGCAACTTCGTCCAGCTGTCCGTCATGCGCCGCATGCAGGCTGCCGGGCACCGGGTGATCTGTCTGGTGGGCGGGTCGACGGGGCTCATCGGCGACCCGAAACCTGATGCCGAGCGCGTGCTGCAGGACAAGGACACCATCGCGACGGCAGTGAGCCGCATCCAGCAGCTCGTCGGGCCGCTGCTCGACTTCGAGGGCGACAACGCGGCCGTGCTCGTCAACAACCTGGACTGGACGGCCCCGCTGAGCGCGCTCGACTTCCTGCGCGACGTCGGCCGGCACTTCCGCGTCAACCAGATGATCCGGAAGGAGGCCGTCGCTCGTCGCCTCGAGAGCGACCAGGGCATCTCCTACACCGAGTTCAGCTACCAGATGCTCCAGGCGCTCGACTACCTCGAGCTCTACCGGAGCCGTGGCTGCACGCTGCAGATCGGGGGCAGCGACCAGTGGGGCAACATCACCGCCGGCGTCGACCTGGTGCACCGGGTCGAGGGCAGGTCGGTGCACGCGCTCGCGACGCCGCTGCTCGTCGACTCGACGGGGCGCAAGTTCGGCAAGTCGGAGGGCAACGCCGTCTGGCTCAGCGCTGACATGACGAGCCCGTACGTCTTCTACCAGTACTTCCTCAACGTGGAGGATGCCTCCGTCGTCAGCATGCTCAAGGCGCTGTCGGACCGGACGCGCGAGGAGATCCTCGAGCTCGAGCGGCAGGTGGCCGAGGAGCCGTTCCGTCGGGCGGCTCAGAAGGCCTTGGCGGCCGACGTCACCACGCTCGTGCACGGTGCCGACGCGACGGCGTCGGTCCAGGCCGCCTCGGAGGCGTTGTTCGGCAAGGGGGACCTCGGTGGGCTCGACGCCGAGACCCTCGGTGACGCGACGTCCGAGCTCCCGGGGGCCCAGGTGCCCGTCGGGACGTCCGTCGTGGATGCCCTCGTGGCGGTCGGACTCGTCGACTCCCGCAACAGCGCGAGGCGTGCGATCGGCGAGGGCGGAGCGTCCCTCAACAACGTGAAGCTGACCGATCCCGAGCGGGTGCTCGGCGAGGAGGACTTCCTGCACGGCACGGTCGCTGTCATCAAGCGTGGCCGCCGCAACCTGGCGGCCGCGCGACGTGCGTGAGTCGCGCCGGCCCGGACGTGGCACACGGCCGTTGTAGAGCGAAAGTCGGCGTCTGAAGCGGCGGATCCCGTTGCAGGACAACGGGATCCGCCGCTTCTCGCGGTCACCGGGGTGCAGGGGAAGGCGGATTTGTGTTTCTCCGGAGGGCCGGGTTAATGTTCTCTTCGTCAGCCCGACAGGGAGGAACGGACGCCACCGCGGAGCGAGTCATCGCGAGCGAAGTTGGCCGGTCCCGGGGTTGGCGAGATGGTCCGAGGCGCCTGACGGAGTCGGGTAGCCTCGGAGTGCAGGAACCGCTCGTTCCGAGCTGGTCGCCTGGGTCGCCCCGATGGGGCGGACCGCGGGTTTGACTGGTCAGGATCCGGCGGGTAAGTTTGAAGGGTTGCCCCG
The DNA here is from genome assembly GCF_052114705.1 of Terrabacter sp. 2YAF2. Lineage (NCBI taxonomy): Bacteria > Bacillati > Actinomycetota > Actinomycetes > Micrococcales > Intrasporangiaceae > Terrabacter > Terrabacter sp. 2YAF2. The sequence goes on along the minus strand of NZ_JBFRFG010000012.1, from coordinate 123 downwards.
GATGCCTTCTCGTTGAGGTGGTTGATGGTGTGTGTCCGATTCTTGAGAACTCAACAGCGTGTCAAAAATCGATGCCAATTACCTCGTCCCGGGGTCTGGCTCGGATTCATCCATGAGGGTGGT